>CBIGXK010000247.1:0-6031 GCA_966193805.1 uncultured bacterium
TATCTCCTAAATAAAATGGGTAGGAAGAAGTTGAATAACCTGATCATTTATGATGCCTGGTGGAGGCTTATCAGGAACCTCGAAATAACAGCGATTGAACATATTAAAGAATCTGGTTACGATGGTGAAATTCCGCGGAACATTGTTCGAATGGTGGGAATGCAACGCCTACTGCCGAGAAAATTGCTTACTGTTGGCGTGATGTCGAAGATTTGTATGTTTGTTCATTATCTTTTTCGCAGTAAGGATTAAATACGTTGGTAAGTTTATCCATAGTTATAGTCAATTACAAAACACCGCAGCTATTAACGGACTGCCTGGACTCCCTTTTTCAGTATGCCACAGGAATCGACTATGAGGTGATAGTGGTGGATAACAATTCCGCTGATGCGAGCAAGTCAATTATTCAAAATCGATTTCGACAGGTACGGTGGATTCAGCTCGATTACAATGCCGGCTTTGCGCGTGCCAATAACGAAGGTATAAGGCGATCGTCGGGCGAGGCTGTTCTGCTTTTGAATTCTGACACGCTTTTAACTGATAATGCCATTGGCAACTGCTTTACAGACTTTCAGCAGTCTCCATATCTGGGCTGCGGTGTACAGTTATTAAACAGGGACGGTACTCCTCAAATATCCGGCAACTATTTTATGAAGGGTGGTCTCAATAATCTTTTGGCGCTTCCATATACAGGCACTTTCGTCAAATTTTTAGGAACCCTGTTTAACGTGAAGAAGCCGCACGTTCCCGATGCGGGGTCGGCAATAGAGGTCGATTGGATTAATGGAGCGTTCCTGATGGTAAAGAAGCCGGCCATCGACAAAGCCGGACTAATGGACGAAGATTTCTTTTTGTATGCAGAAGAGGCGGAATGGTGTGCGAGGTTAAGAAAAATCGGAAAGCTGGTGATCTACGGACAGTATAAAATTATTCATCTGCAGGGAGAAACGTCAAATGCCACATTTGGGTCGAAGACTTCCGGCTACCAGAATCTGTACGACAGAAAAGGACTGCAAATAATGCTGTCTAACTTCGTAAGGATCCGTAAGCAGTGGGGAAGGGGATGGTTCATTTTCCATTTGCTGATGTACTCACTTACAGTGCCGGTTTATCTCCTCTGCATTCCTGTCAGCGCCATTTTTGCTTTCCGTAACCCCGGGCCGGAACTGGGACGGTGGACGGCTTTCGTGCGTAACATGGCATCGCTTTGGCGATATTTCCCCAAAATTTATTCTAATCGTCCGTATTTCTACAAGGTTCTTTAGTATTCAATTAAGTTTTTTTACCGCCCGGGCTAGTATGTTCCCCCAATAGTAATAATCAAAAAAAGCGGCGGGAGTTTGTGCTTGCCCGGAGGCGGCGGTCACGACCACATCGGCAAACCTGTCCCATTCGCCTTCGGTCACTACTTTCAGCTTATCTCCACACACATCCCGGTTGATGCCCAACGCCCCCAACGGCGTGGATACTACCGTGCAGTTCATCGCCAGCGCTTCTATCGCCTTCGTTTTCACGCCCGCGCCCGTAAGGATCGGGTTCAAAAAAATATCCGCTGCTTTGAAATACATACTGATGTCCTCTACAAACCCCGCATAAATAACATTCTTATCCGCATATTCCTTTAGTTCGTTGAAAAAATCGGGGAGACCCTTTCCGCATACAATAATTTTATACCTGAACGTTGAGTGAGCCAGCAAATGTGGATTGATCTGTTCAAGTATAACGCTCAGCGCATCATAGTTCGTAGAATGGTACAGCGCGCCGTTGAACAACAGGATGTTACAGTCGTCCGCTATATTATACAACTCCCGAACTTTTCCTGAACATTCGTCAATATCTAAAGGTATCGCCGGCTGTTCGATGCCATAGGTTACTGCAATCGTTTTATCCTTTGCTGCACCAAGATGCCGAATCGCATGTTCCCTGTCGTCTTCGGAAATAAAAAAGATATTATCGGCCTTTCTATACACCCATCCCTCATAACTTTTCAGGGCCTTCCACCACCAGCGGCCAATCGATTTTGACCGCATATATTCAATATTGTGCGAATGCACCACCCACTGCACGCCGGTGCCTGATCTTAACAGCCATGCAAGCCAGCCATAATAAGGATGCTCGATCAGGAGGTGGGTCGATCGCTCGCGCTTCAGCATTTTTCGCACGGTAAAGAAGAGAAAAATATTGAAATAACGTAAGCGACTGTTAGAAATGATGTTATACAACTTATAGCCCTTTGCATACTTCGGATCATTACTGCGAACGGTTACCGCTGCCAGGTCAACTTCGCGCGCGAGGTATTCATTGAACACCGCAATTCCCTTCTCGCCGCCAAGCTTTGCCGGAAACACCTGGTAGGGTATGATGCTTAAGATGCGCAGCTTACCTTCGGTCATAATTTCAATTTCTTTTGCGCCATCACGAATATGGAAGTGGATAGAACCGGAACAGCGGTGATGTCGTTCCTGAAAATATTTTTCACCAATAATCTTTTCAGGCGACCGTCCTTCAATACATCCATGGGTGCCGTGATATAGCAGTAATCAACAATCGTGAAGCCGTGTTTCTCCAGTAAATTAACGATCCGTGATGCGGTGTATATCCTCGCATTGGCGTAGCGCTCATGAATAAAGCGCGGGAGCCACGAAAAGAAAGGTACCCGGTTCCACGGCAGCAGCGGCAGCCTGGCGCCGTGTGTTTCAAACACCCACCACTTGTTGGGCACCGAGATGGCCGCCATGCCGCCATCATTTAATACGTCGAAGTATGCCGAAACGCTGTCTTCATGCTTCAGGTGCTCTATCACCTCAAAGCTGATGAGCCTGTCGAATTTTCGGCCGGGACGCTCATTTTCGAGGTCCATCTTCCTGAATTCGGTATTGTCTGCATGGTGCAACTCCTTTTTTTTCCCGAAAGCGGCGGCGTAGTCATAAATATCAATGCCCAGGCACTCTTTAAATCGCGACGCCACCCTGGTAATTGTGGCACCGGAACCGCAACCTATTTCAAGGCACGTCATTTCGCGATTAAAGAATTCCGGATACTTTTCCAGGATGGAGATCCTTCTGCCGATAATTTTATCTTCATCATCGGCGGGCTTTCCCAGGTAATGCTCGTCGCTGAACAATGTCTTATCCACCCTGGGCGTGTTGCTCATACGCTTTTATTTTTACGCGGTTGCGCAATGACGTAAATGAAGGGCGCCAGCACCATTGCCAGGCGTCCGTTTCGGGCGATGATGCGGTTTAGGATCTTAGCGGCGCGGTTCTTATACGGCTTACTGTAATGTGTATCCCAGAAACCAGGAGCAAAACTTACTTCATACAGGTTTTCGTTGATCAACTTCCTGTACTCATCTTTTCCCAGCAGGTGTTCCGCCCATACGCCATTGGCGGGGTCGCAGGTGTTGCTGCGGTGAACGGAAGGGTCGGGGAGAGTACCCCTTTCCCTGAATTCGTCGATAGCCAGCCGCAGATCGTCGCCACCAAGACCCCTGGTTGCTGCCGACAGCCGCTCTTTTTTATCCGACGTTATGGAAGGATAGTGCCTTTCGATGATCACCATTCTTTTTCCTTTATATACTTTCTCCCATTTCCTGTGCCACATTATATGCTTCAGCACTGAGGCAGGATTATTTTTATTGGCGGTTGTCGAAGAGTAGATAATTGCCGATGGTTGCCTTTGAAACACGGTGGAGTAGAATTCATCGAGCTTGTAAATGTGCTCAACAACGTTCCGCGAAGTGATGATGTCGCAATGAATGTTCAACGAATGCAGTTCATCGAGGCAGTCGCTGATATCACCGACCACATACAGGTCTATGGACACCCCAATGGCATTCGCAATGATTTCGGCGCTTTTCTTCCAGTCTTCGAGGTGATCATTATAAATGACCTCCCTGCAGCCAATCATGGCGGCAAGCAGGTAAAGCGTACCGACACCTGCACCATAATCCATCAGTACAATTTCCTCCGGACGCTTGCCCGACATTTTAATCGCCTTGTATAAAAGATGGGCGCTTGTCTCAATCGAAAAAAACAACCGTTTGGAATGACTGGCCCGGAAGTAATCAAGACAATGCGCGGGCATTCCAAGGTCATCCACCTCTACCTTTTTCAGGCGCTGGTAAAGATCATTTGCGCTTTCCTGTATGCGCCTGCCGGCCTCATCGTCATGTGACAGAAATTTATCCATTTCAATCATCATTGTTTTTCGGTGGTCACCGCCGTGGCAAGTTCCTTCCGGTAATTCCGGAACAATACCCATATGCCATACAGCACGATCAGAATGGAAATAATTCCAATGATCAGCGATATCGTGTCGCCCGTGTAATAAGAAGCCGGATGAAAGCGGAATTCAATGGTATGCTGTCCTGCCGGAACGGTCAAGCCTCTCAGTAAATAATTGACTTTTGCAATGGGAGTTTCTTTGCCGTCAATATATGCCTTCCAGCCATTGGGATAGTACACTTCGCTAAACACCGCAAAGCCTCCTGTTGATGAGTTCGACTGGTAGGTGATCTTATCATTCAGGTTTTCGATAAGCTTGATTGCAGATGCCGGGTCCACTGCCGGGTTTACTTTGATTTTGCTGCTTTCCCTTTTATCTGCAATCGCCGTATCCTTTGGATCAAAGGTGTCCAGTGCCTTCATTTCTTCATTGGCGTTGTCCACAAATTTCACTGCCTTTACAAACCATGCCGGGCCAAGGGCCCCGGCGTTGAGTTGGGCAACGGGTTGGCCTTTTTCGTCGGCAGTAATGAAATATTTTGTGTTCAGCATATTGAACACGCGGATATTTCCTTTTTTGAGCTGCCGGTTCATGAGGTCGTCATAGAGCGCAAGCTTTGCCGGGTGGTAGCCGCCAACGGAATTAAAATGATAGGAATTATGTGATGTTGCACCCGATAGCTGGAAAGGATCGCCACCGGAATTATTAAAGACCCGAAAATAACCGGTGTCTTTTTTTATTTGGAGATCGGCCGCGGTTGGCGCGAATGCTTCTTCAAAGTTCTCGGGCTCTACGTAATTTTTCTCAGAAAGATAGCGGAGGTCCACGCCGATAAGGTCTATAAAGACAACGGCGATCAACCCTATCGACGCGATTTTTCTATTCAACGTGCCTTTCGCATACAGATACAATAAGGCAACAGCCAGCGCCATAAATATGAGGGAACGGACGAGATCGGAGCCATACATGCTCTTCCGGTCATCGCGTGCGGCATTGACCACCGACCGGCCGAAATCTTCTGCCTGCTGCTGCAATTCAGGTGTGGCCTGGCCCTGCTGTGTCATCTGCCGAAGAATGTTCTGGCTAAGGTTTTCGCGGATAAGCGTATCCGTATCTGCCTTATAATCGAGCATGAAATACAGGATCGCCAGCACAGCCGCCAATATTCCGGTGATGATAAGAGCCTGTTTGAATTTCTTCCAAAATTCTTTTTTGTCGGCGTTGTTTTCCAGTATTTCGTTGAGGCCAAGTGCGGCCAGCAGCGGAAAGGTGAGTTGCGGTATCACCAGTGCCATGGACGGCGCACGAAACTTGTTGTAAAACGGAAGGTGGTCGAAGAGGAAATAATTGAACGTTTCAAAGTTCTTTCCCCACGCGAGGAGGATGCCAAGAACGGTTGCGGCGATGATCCACGAGGCGTGCCATCCCTTGTAGAATACAAGTCCGAAAATAAAAAGCACACACACAGCGGCGCCAAAATAAACGGCTCCCGAGGTAAAGCTTTGCGGTCCCCAATATGAGGGCATGATATTTTGGGCGTACTGATCGGCCTGTTCTTCGCCCATGCCTGTTTTTTCGGAGAACACCTGGGCGGTTTTTGATCCTGGAGGCAACTCTGATGAGCCGCCGCCGTACATGCGCGGCGCGGCGATCGTTAACACTTCGGTGATGCCGTAGCTGTGGCCGAATGCGTAACTTTTGTCGAGGCCCCCTTCTGATTTATCTTTTTCGCCTCCCGGCACAGTAAGTTCCGACCTTCCTCCCCGCATGGTTTCTTTGGCGTAATCGTAAGTGGGAAAGAGCA
>CBIGXK010000248.1:0-6013 GCA_966193805.1 uncultured bacterium
GCTGAAGACACTGTGTCGCTGAGCAATCCTATCCCCGACACCATACAAACTTCCGACCTGGTTGCAGACGTTGAATTCTTTACGCAGGTGCCTGCATCTACCACCGAAGGACAATTGACCCGCATCATCAAGCTGGATCACCGGCCCGGCGACAACGATATTTTCATACAGGACCTGCGCGGAACATCCTACCGCATCCGGAACGGTAAGCCGCAACTGTATATGGATATTAAGAAACTGCGCCCCAACTTCATCCCGCAGCCGGGCATGGCCACCGGATTCGGAAGCTTTGCCTTTCATCCCGACTTTCAAAACAATGGCCTTTTGTACACCACGCACACCGAACCGCCCAAAACGGCGCCGGCCGATTTTTCATATCCCGATTCCGTTCCGGTTGTGCTGCAATGGGTGCTTACCGAGTGGAAAACGGATCCTGCAAAATTTCCGTTCATCGGCGAAGGAAGAGAACTGCTGCGCATCAACATGCCCACTGGTATTCATGGCGTGCAGGAGATAGCTTTCAACAACAAAGCGAAACCGGGAGACGAAGATTACGGCTTGCTGTACATTGGCGTGGGCGATGGCGGCAGCGTTGAAATTCATCACGGGCTCGTTTCCCGGAAACCATCGGCCGCATGGGGCAGCATACTTCGCATCGACCCGCGCGGCAATAACAGCAAAAACGGCAAATACGGTATCCCTGCATCGAATCCTTTCGTTGGCAACGCGGATTGTGCACATGAAGTGTACGCTTATGGATTCAGGAACCCTCATCGTTTGAACTGGAGCAGGGACGGAAGAATGTTTGCAATCAACATCGGGCAGCATTTAATTGAGGCACTCGATATTGTTGAACCCGGAAGATTTTATGGCTGGCCCGTTCGCGAGGGTAATTTTCTTGTTCATACCGATCATATCAATGATGTGTATAAGCTGCCCGCCAACGATACCGCATACCATGTTACTTATCCTGTTGCAGAGTTCGATCATGATGAGGGAACTGCCATATCGGGCGGTTTCGAGTACCAGGGAAGCACCGTTCCGCAACTGCAGGGAAAGTATGTTTTCGGTGATATTGGCACGGGCACCCTGTTTTATGTGGATATGCAGGATCTTCAAATCGGCCGGCAGGCGACCATCAAAAAATGGAACATCGCGTTGAAGGGCAAGCGTACGTCATTGGCAGAATTGTGTCATAATGAACGCGTGGATATGCGCTTTGGTATGGATGCCAGCGGCGAGCTGTACCTGTTTACCAAGCGTGATGGAAAGGTGTGGAGGATTGTGAGGTAAACGGGAGACGGGAGACGTGAGACGGCAATGGGCAATGGGCAATCGGCAATGCGTATCCCCCGCTGGCGGGGGTGGCGCGAAGCGCCGGGGGCGGACGTGAGACGTGAAACGTGAGACGTGAGACGTGAGACGTGAGACGTGAGACGGTTTTAACTTTTAACTTTTAAGTTTTAACTTTTATCTTAAGCATGTATAACTATTTCCTTCCCCTCTTACTCGTACTCTGCACTGCGCAGCTACGCGCGCAATTCACCGTAAGTGACAACAAACGGTTTATTCTGAAAGACGGTCAGCCGTTTTTCTGGCTTGGCGACACCGCATGGGAACTCTTCCACCGCCTCAACAGGGAAGATGCCGACAAATATCTTAAACGCAGAAGCGAACAGGGGTTTACCGTGATCCAGGCAGTGGCACTCGCCGAATTCAACGGGCTGAACGAACCTAACGCATACGGACAAACGCCATTAATAGACAACGATCCTTCCAAACCGAATGAGAAGTATTTCGAGCACGTTGATTATATCATCAACAAGGCCGGCGAATATCACCTAAACATTGGGTTGCTGCCTACCTGGGGCGATAAGGTGAACCAAGACAGATGGGGCATCGGCCCTGAAATATTCAATGAAAAAAATGCAGCCGTTTACGCGGGCTGGCTCGCGACCCGCTATAAAAACAAAACAAATATTATCTGGATACTCGGCGGCGACCGCAAGCCGCGTGGCGAAGCCGATCTGAAGGTATGGCGGGCAATGGCCAATGCCATCGAAAAGGCTATCGGCAAAAAAGCGCTGATCACCTTTCACACGCAACCCAACGAACTGGGATCCGCTGAATGGTTCGCAAAGGATGAGTGGTTCGATTTTGACATGTTCCAGACGGGTCACTGCAGGGATAACGATGTCTATAATAAAATACAGGCGGCTTACCACCTGCAACCGGTAAAACCGGTAATTGATGGTGAACCCATTTATGAGGACCATCCTGTATGCTTTAACGCCAAAGACCTGGGAACGTCCAGCGCTTACGACGTAAGAAAATCGGCATACCTCGATTTATTCGCAGGCGCCTTCGGCCACACCTACGGGTGCCACGACATCTGGCAAATGTATTCTCCCGAAAGAGAACCGGTAAACGGCGCCCATTATTTTTGGTATGATGCCATGGAGCTGCCGGGTGCAAACCAAATGACGCACGTGAAAAAGCTGATGACCGCTTTCGACATCCTTTCGCGCATACCTGATCAAAGTTTGATAAAAGAAAACAACAACGTTGCGGCCGAACGGATACAGGCAACACGCGGCGATGGCTATGCGTTGATCTATACCGCCGCAGGAAGGCCGGTAACCGTGTTGCCCGGTAAATTGAAAGGAAGCAATTTCAACTGTTCGTGGTTCGATCCGCGAACAGGGAAGTCAACAGATGCCGGATCGTTCGATAATGTTTCGGAACACCAGTTCAAGCCGCCTTCGGCTGGTTATGGCAAAGATTGGGTGCTGGTGTTGAAGTCGGCCGGATAATTACAGCGAGTTCCTCAAAATAAGCTGAAAGGGAATTTTAATTCTTTCGTTCATTTCGTCCATGATCATCCGCGCTGCGGTTTCTCCCATGCGTGCATGATCGGTGGAGATCACCGTAATGCCGTCGAGCAGCAAATTCTTAATGGGCGTTTCATTATAGGAAATGATACCCACATCTTTCCCGACGGTTAGTTTTTTCTGCCTGCAACGGCTGATCAGGCCGGCGAGGTCGGTTTCTTCAATAACGATGTAGGCGTTGCCGCGCCTCACCTCGTGATCGCTGTAAATATCGCTGATGGTCTCAGATGCGAATCCGTATTCGCCGCAAAACCTTCTGAACCCTTTTCCAATTTCGGAAGGATGGGGTGTTAACGAAGGCTGCACATAGATGAGTTTTTTGTATTTATGAAGCGCGGTGAGTCCTGTGATGAGGGCATTGCGTATATCGTTTTCAAAATCCTGGAAAACGCCGCGGCACTGCCAGCCACCAAGCGAAAGGTCCTTGTCGAGGAACAATAGTTTTTCGCGCGGTATTTTGCTGATGATCTCCCTGGCGGCGGAAGCTTGCTCGTAAAAATGAGGCATGATCACGTAATGGTCGTATTCACAATGACTCTTGCTGATAATGTCTTCCAATACCCTGGCATCGCAATGATGGATGCGCAGATCAACGATGCCCGTATTGCCCATCGTTTCCACGAATGAATCATAAATCATCTTTTTATAATTGCTCAGCTTATTGAAGATCAGCAGCACGCGGTAGCGCGACAGTACATCGGTACGGTAGATATAGAAGCCTTTGCCTTTTACAGCTTCAATGATCTTTTCTTTTTCGAGGAGGTCGTACGCTTTTTGTACCGTGTCGCGTGAGAGGCTGCACTCACTGCTGAGCTCATTGATGGAAAACAGCCTGTCGCCCATCTTGAATTTTCCTTCCCTGATGGCTTTGGTAACGGAGTTGACAATTTGCTGATACTTAGGCGTTCTTCTCTTTGAATTGATGTCAAATATGGCCGGCATACAATCGAGTTTAATGGAGCGTTGTACTATGGATAACTTAGCTGCCGGTTTTTACTATGAAACCTGCGGTATTTTCGTAGTTTTAATTGAAATGCCCTCCTTCACAAGCGATACTGACATTTGGGACGGCCTACGGGCGGGTGAACGCGCGGCCATGCTGGCATTGTATGAGGCTCATTACGTTGGCCTCACGAACTTCGGCGTGAAAATGACAGGTAACCAGGCGCTTACGAAAGACTGCATTACACAGGTGCTGCTGCGGTTGTGGGACAACAGGAAGAAGCTGCCCCCCGTTCAGAATATCCGTTCCTACCTGCTCACCTGCATGAAACATGAAGTGCTGAAAGAATGGCAAACAGATGCCACCCGGCTCGCGAAGTACCAGCAACTGCAGAACGGCCAGGAGCCCGAACCTTCTTATGAACAATATCTTATAGCATTGCAGTCGGATGTTGAGGTGCGCGAAACGCTGCGGCGTGCCATGGAGCAGCTTACGGAACGCGAGAAAGAATTGCTGAACCTGCGATTTTTTGAGAACAAAGACTATGATGAAATTGCCGCCGGCTGCAACATTACGAAGCGGACGGCCTACAATATCATTTTTACCGCACTCAAAACGCTGAAGGCGGAAATGTTGGTGAAGGGGAAGAGCAAACTGTCGATCGTGCGGGCAGTTAGCGTATTATTTATGTGTTTATTACAATAATGATCAGGATTTCATGGTAAAACAAGAGCAGCCATCCCTCAATAGTAAAATTAATTCAATGCAATTCGAAGCATATGAGGCGGAGGATTTTTTGCAGGACGATTCGTTCCTGCGCTACTGCCTTGCCGCTAACCAGGAAGATGTGGAATTCTGGTCGGCATGGATGGCAGCCAATCCGCATAAGCACGATGCCGTAAAGCAGGCGCGGGCAATGTACCTGATGCTCAACGGCAACATTCAACAGGAGCAGTTCGCAAATGATAGGCGGGATTTCATGGCATCTTTCGAACGCCACACCGGTCTGCCCCTGGATGAAGGGCGGCGAAGGTCATCAAAAAAAGTTTGGTGGTACAGCGGCCTGGCAGTTGCCTCTTTGCTGTTTGCATTCTTTCTTCTCAATTTTACAGGCGACAAAAAAGATGCAACTTCTTCAATTGTTCAGCAATATGCAAGGCCCGATGCAAAGAATGGTGTGAAGAGTGTAGAGCTGGCCGATGGCAGCAAGGTGATGCTGAATGCCGGCAGCGTCATAAAACTCGCTGAAGACTTTAACACCTCTACCCGTGAAATGTATCTCGAAGGGGAAGCTTATTTTGAAGTGGCGCACGATGCCGCAAAGCCATTCATCATCCACACCTCTTCCATGGATGTAAAGGTGCTGGGCACCGTATTCAATGTGCGGGCATATCCCGCCGATAAAGAATCGGAAGCATCGCTTATCAGCGGGTCGGTAGAAGTGACCATTCAACGCGATAAGCGTAAAATCATACTCGAACCGAACCAGAAAATCACCTTGCTCAATGATGACGATGAAGAGCTGCAGGGAGCAGCTTCTTCCCCGGTAAAAGCATCTTACCAGGTGAAGGCTCTTGCCCAAACGCCCTCGGCGCCGCCCGAGGAGTTATTATGGACAAAGGGTTTGCTTGTATTCAATGACAAGAGGTTTGAAGATATTGCGCATGCGCTGAATCACTGGTACAACGTTCAGGTGGTTTTTGCCGGCGAAGACGTTAAAAGTTACCGGTATTCCGGTACATTTGAAAACAAGTCAATAGATGAGGTGCTCGCTGCGCTTCAGTTATCCCGGCATTTTGATTACACAAAGGAAGGCGATAACATTATAAAGATATCATCTGGCGGGTAGAGGCGGGACAGTTGAGCATCCGGCAGCAAAGAAAATTGCATTGCTTATGAAACTGGCCGCAATAACTATCCTTTTCTTCCTGTTGCGGATAAATATAGGTTACTCACAAACTTCGGGCATCACTTTAAACGTTGAGAAAAAGCCGGTCGCCGAAGTATTTCAATCCATCGAAAAGCAATCCCCTTACAGGTTCGTTTACGCCAGCGATATTTTTCCGGCAGATATGCCGGTGACGTTGAATGTTAGCAACGCCGCAATCGCCGACGTGTTGCCGCTCATCCTCAAAAACACCGGATTTTCGTATAGGATCAACGAGGACCTTATCGTGAT
>CBIGXK010000249.1:0-5951 GCA_966193805.1 uncultured bacterium
TACATGGAATACTGCCGGCCGTTTTTCTCCGGTTAGATGAGTCCGGCTTAAATCAGGGTTTTTATATGATGACTTACCGAGGGCGGTGCAAGTTCAGAAATATTTTCAGGAATTCAGGTCAACCATAAAAAATATATTGATGGATGCAAATGTATGGATTAAACGATACGAAATAAAAAACCCGGACGTTTTTTCCGGGTTTAGTTGAATATTTATTCATTTTATCACCGCAACGGAAAAAACACACTTGCATGCACCCCCCAATTGTTCAGGTTGTCCAGACCGTTTTTATTATATGGCAAGTAGTTGAAATGCGCGCCGATGTTCACACCCGAAGCACGTGTTTCCTTATTGAAAGGAATGTTGATTCCCGCCTCGGCGGTGGCAGAGGGCATGAATGAGTACTTCTTTTCTCCAAACTCTCCCAGGTATTGTGCGTAACCAATGAGGTTACCGCCCACTCCCAGTCCGGCATAAGGGCGTATCGTTCCTTCGGTCAGATCATAGTATGCCTTTAACTGAATGGGGGTGGTTTGCACTGAGTTGGTCACTACCGCAGAGATGGTGCCATCTTTTGTTTCATACGCCTGCCTCGGCAGTTTTTCGTAATAATCGTTGTAAGATACACCGAGTCCAACTTTCAACCGGTTGTTAATGGGATAGTTGAGTTCGCCCAGGAACCCCCGGAAAGAATTTTTTCCCATAAAATCCTTGAATGCACCAATGGGCATGCCCGTATTATATCCCACCTTGAACTGCAAACGCTCCTGTGCCTGAACACCGACCGCGCCAACAGTGAGCATCGCCGCGAAAAATATATAAACAATTATTTTTTTCATGGTAGTAGATTATTGATTGGTGACCAGATAGGGTGACTGTTCGAAAAACGCGTTGACCTGTATTTCTGCCGTTGCGGGGTTGAATACCTGCGAACCTCTTGACAATGCGCTCCATACGGGACGGATGGTATTGTCATCCTTTGCGTCTTTCAGGTTCAACATATCGATGGCCAGTGCGCCCTGTGTCACCTGGTACGTTGAATAATAATTAGGACCGTAATAAATGGGGTCGTAGTAGCTGTAGCCGCCATATCCCCAATAATAGGGGTCATAAAAGCCTCCATAACCGCCCCAATAACCGGGATAACTGACTATTCCTGTGTAATTGCTGTAAATGCGGGTAACGGTGATACCGAGATCCGGCGAATCGTCCCTGCTCACCTCGGTGAACCCCCTGCTTTCGAGGTGTTCCCTCACTTTGGCAATCACGTTGATATCGAAGTCATCGTTGGACTTGCCTATTCCCTGGTTATCTTCTATGACGCCTACCGAGTCGGCGACGCTGAAGGTCTTAAATTCAGAAAAGCTAACGGTAGAGTCGCGGTTGGTAATGTAGATTCTTGATTCGCTGGCGGTAAGATTCTTCATGGGGTCCTTCTGGCACGCCGCAAACATCACTGCGGTTGCGGCTGCCAGGCCAAACACTAACAACTTCTGTTTCATATTGCTCCTTTGTTTTATGTATTTATATCAAATTCAATGCCTTTAAGACGTTTTTTTACTTCGGCCCGTGTCGGGTGGGCGTCATAAAGAATCGTGAAAACCAGGTCCACCCCCGGCGCTTCGCGCCACCCCCGCCAGCGGGGGATACGGTCACCCTTCCGGCAAAACTTAAAAGTTAAAACTTAAAACCTATCCCGTCTCCCGTCTCTTGCCGTGCGTATGTCTGTATGGCCGGGCATGGCGCCACACGCAACAGCATTCTTCATTTGTGCGCGACCGTTAGTAAGGCACGAGATGGCTGCAAGTGCCGTTGCAATATATTCATGAAATGGGGTTTATTGCAGCGAAACCGGATCGAAGAGCAAGGGAAAGAATTTACCTTCCATTTTTTTGCCTTTCTGTACCGGCGGCACGCCCTGCAGCATCTCTGCATCGCTGTTGGAAGCGGTGCCGTCGGCAAAAACGTTCAGCACAAATGCGCGCCTGGAGCGGTCGGATTTATTTTCATACGAACCGTGCATCAGCAGCGGGTGGTGAAATGTTCCGTAACCGGCTTTCAGTTCGATTGGCACCGGTTTAAATTCTTTTTTCTGCTGGTCGTTCAGGTAGTCCATGATGCCGTTCATGTCGCCGGCCAGTTCCGGCTTGTCGAGCAGTCCCCATTCGTGGCTCTTTGGAACATAATACAGGCATCCGTTTTCTTTTGTTGAATCGTCGAGGGCGATCCAGCAGGTGAGGTGCTGAATGGGACCGGTTCTTGTCCAGTAAGAGTAATCCTGGTGCCAGGCCACCACGCCGCCGTGGTGTGCCGGTTTGCAGAATAGCTGGTCGTGCCAGAAGCGTACGGCTCTTTCTCCCAGCAGTTGGCTCGCTGCCATCACGAATGCCGGGTTCCAGAGTACATCGTGGAAGCCATCGGTGATCCTCCATGCGCCCAGGGCGTGAAAAAGTACGGAGTCCCTGTCTGATGATTCGTTTGAATGGAACTCGTAGAAGAGGTTGTTGAGGGGATGCGAGGGATCGGTGATGTTGGCGAGTTGCTGTTTCAGCAATTCGATTTGTTTGTCGTCGAGAAATTTTATGCCGCTCAGATAGCCGTATTCCCTGAAGAACTCCACCTGCTCTTTGCTCAGTTTATATTGCTCCCATTCCGACTTTGTGGCCGGCCAGGTGAATATTTTTGAAACCGGGAAATGAAAGGTAGAGAGATCGGGATCTTTTACGGTCATAAATGGTGTGTTTAATGTTTTGTGTTGTGGGTCCACCCCCGGCGCTTCGCGCCACCCCCGCCAGCGGGGGATATGGTTGCCCTTCGGGCAAAACTTAAAAGTTAAAGTTAAAACCCTCGTTCGCGCTTACGTGCTTCAACAACAATACCTCTCCCGTCTCACGTTTCACGTCTCCCGTTTCACGCCTCATTTACAAAAGCCCTCAGCATCCATACATTTTTCTCCTTGAACTGCATGAAACGGTTCACCATGTCATTAGTGCCGTCATCGCCGGCCTTTTCAGTGGCGTCAAGTATTTCACGTTCCATTTCAATCAACCCCATCATATCTTCAATAAGCGCCTTTACCATATCGGTTTCTTTCATACCGATGGTATTGATTTCTTTAAGGGTAGACCGCTTGATGTAATCATTAAAGGTGCTGATGGGAGGCTTGCCCAGGCTCAGTATCCTTTCGGCAAGCTCGTCGATCGCAGTGAGCATCTCCGTGTACAGCTCTTCAAATTTTGCGTGGAGCGAAAAAAAGCTCTTTCCTTTTACATTCCAGTGGCATCCGCGCAACTTTTGATAATGAATGTGATAATTGGCCAGCAGGTTATTCAGTTCGTCTACTACAGGTTTGATCTTTTTTTCTTCCAGTCCGATTTCTTTAGCGTCCATGATATCAGCATTTATATGAGTGATTAATACACGTATTTCAGATTCTCATCCCTCGGTGTCATCTTCGGAATGATGAGATGAATCAGAAATAGTACTACCAAATATACGCCACCTGCTATAAGAAATGCCACGAAATAACCGGTTTTTCCACTGCTGTCCAGTCCGCGGCCCAGTGTAAAATTCGCAATGGCACTGGCAATTGTTCCCACCAGGCCTCCGATTCCGACCACTGAACCCACAGCTTTTTTCGGGAAAACATCCGATACCAACGTAAAAATATTTGCCGACCAGGCCTGGTGCCCAACGGCTGCAAGGCCGATCAATATAATTGCCGTCCATTGATTTTCAACCTGCGTAACGAACGCTACGGGTAATATCACCAGGCCGCAAATAAAAAATGTGGTTTTGCGTGCGCGGTTTACGGTCCACCCTTTTTTGATGAGCGAGGAGGATAACCATCCTCCTGCAACACTTCCAAAGTCGGCCATGAGATAGATGACCATCAGTGGCAGCGCGAGCCCCTTGAGTTCGAGACCAAATTGCGCATGCAGGAAAAACCCTCCCCAAAACAAATAAAACCACCACACGGCATCGGTCACCTTTCCCAAGGCAAAGGCCCAGGTTTCTTTTAACCCGATGATCCGCTTCCACGCAATCTTCTCCGTATTCTCAACCGCCGAATCGCTGAGGATGTGGTCGAGTTCCGGCTTGCCAAGCTTCAGCGTGTGCTCAGGCTTTTGGTACGTTCTCAGCCAGATGATGAGCCAGGCAAGGCTAAGCGCAAACGTGAAACAAAAGGCGTATTGCCAGTTCGTTCCGTCGTTCTGCACCACCAGCGGAATGAGCAATGGCGCCAGTGTGGCGCCTACATTTGTTCCTGCGTTAAAAATTCCCGTGGCAAACGCCCTCTCCTTTTTGGGGAACCATTCGGCCACCGTTTTGATGCACGAAGGAAAATTTCCCGACTCGCCTATTCCCAAACCAAAACGCGCCACTGCAAACCCGATCCATCCCATCGAACGGTTTACCAGGGCATGCGACAAACTGAACAGGCTCCATATCGAAATAGACAGCGCGTATCCTTTTTTTGTGCCGATCCTGTCGATGATGCTGCCCATGATAAGCATGCCCACGCCGTAAGCGATCATGAACGTAACATTGATATAACCGTACTGTGCGTTCGTCCAGTGAAAAACGTGGTCCTGGAGTGTGGGACCAAGAACGCCAATGATGCTTCGGTCAACATAGTTGATTGTGGTGGCAATGAACAGCAGCGACAAAATTCGCCAGCGGTATTTTCCGATCTTTTGTTTTTCCAATCGTTATACAAATTATGAGATAAAAAAATCCTGACTTCTGCTGATGCCCATCGCAAGCCCCCTAAGTTCTGCCAAACCTTTGAGTCTTCCAATAGCTGAATAACCCGGAAAAGTATGCTTGCCTGCATCATCAAGCATCTGGTGCCCATGATCCGGTCTGAAAGGTAAGGGCTCTTTCCGATTGTTTTGAATATTCAGAAGGCCCTTCACCACTTCAAACATGTCCACGTCGCCGCCGAGATGCGATGCCTCATAAAAACTGCCGTCGGGTTCTTTGGCCACGTTCCGTAAATGAGCAAAATATACGCGGCTTCCCACAGCTTTCAAAATATCGGGCAGATCATTTTGTTTTCCCGCACCGAGTGAGCCGGTACAAAAACATATTCCGTTGAACGGATGATCCACTCTGCTGATGATTTGCAGTAAATCGTTTTTGCTGCCGGCGATCCTTGGCAAACCAAGAATGTCGAATGGCGGATCATCCGGATGCAGGGTCATCCTGATATTATTTTCTTCGCAAACATCCCTGATGGATTCAAGAAAATAAGCAAGATTTTCTCTCAGTCCCTCATGTCCTATTTCCTTGTATGCCTCGATGCTGGCGCGCAGCGTTTCAACCGTGGTGCTCGCCTCGCCGGGCACGCCCATCAGGATAATATCGGAGAGCGCGTTGAGAAATTCGCGAGAGTATGACTTCGCGCGTTCTTCGGCGGCGGTGGCTATTTCATCGCTATAGTCGGCTGTTGCGCCCGCGCGACGCAAGATGTGCATGTCGAAGACAGCCAGGTCCGTAAAATCAAACCGAAGCGCCTTTGCTCCGTCGGGCATTTCGTAGTTGAGATGTGTTCTCGTCCAGTCGAGTACCGGCATGAAGTTGTAGCAAACCGTTTGGATGCCGCACGCCGCAACGTTTTTCAGGCTCTGGCGGTAATTGTCGACGAGCTCCTGGTAATTGCCGCTTCGCCTTTTGATATTTTCGTGTACCGGAATACTTTCAACGATCGTCCATTTCAACCCTGCCGCTTCAATTTCTTTTTTTCGTTTTTCCAGGTCGTGCATTGGCCAGGTTTCGCCGTGCGGCACGTGGTGGAGGGCGGAAACGATTTCGCTTGCGCCGGCCTGCCGGATGTCCCGCAGGGTTACTGTGTCATTCGGGCCGAACCATCTCCAGGTTTCTGTCAGCCGGCAATCGGTAATGCGCAATCGGCGATGAGCGTTCATTGTTGATGAAATGTTTTATAG
>CBIGXK010000250.1:0-5915 GCA_966193805.1 uncultured bacterium
AGTAATTGATGTATGAAAACGGCACTAAAGTTAGCTCACCTTACCGTTGGCAGGGTGAAGGAAAAAGTTTCACTGAGGCACTACGTTGATGAAAAACCTAAGTATTTTTTCTTTAAAAGGCTATTTGATATAGCTTTTTCCCTCATCATGGTAGTGGGCGTTCTTTCCTGGCTCACGCCCGTTCTTAGTTTATTAATCTTACTGGATTCGAAAGGAGGCATCTTCTTTATCCAGCGCCGTGTTGGAAAGGGGGGCAAGATTTTTAGATGTATTAAGTTCCGCACAATGGTACAGAATGAAGAGGCAAATCACGTTCAGGCATCAAAAGATGATAACAGGATCACCCGGCTTGGTAAATTTTTGCGATTTACCAATCTCGACGAATTTCCGCAATTTCTCAATGTACTCGCTGGTCAGATGAGTGTTGTGGGTCCAAGGCCCCACATGATCACCGACTGCAACCAGTTCTCCCAGGTGGTGGCGGGATATAAATTCCGCAATATGGTGAAACCGGGCATTACCGGCTTGTCGCAGGTAAAGGGCTACCGCGGACCCGCAAAAGATTTTGCAACAATATTCCGCAGGTTCGAATTCGACGCCTTTTATGTAAGGAACGCCAGCTTCGGGCTCGACTTCAGGATCATCAGGCAAACAGGCGGTCAGTTTGCCTACTCGATTCTCCGCCGCAGAATGCCGATTCCGGCACCGTCGCTTGCGGAAGTGGCAGAAGACACCAAATACCAGTTATTTACTGCTAACTATAGTGTTACGGATTACAGCAGGGCCTCCGAAACGATTATCAACGCCGCCAGGCAAAGGAAGAGTTTCGGTATGTCGGCGCTCGCCGTTCACGGCCTCATAGAAACCGTGAAAGATAAATCATTGCGGTACATGGTTAACTCGCTCGATATGGTAGTGCCGGATGGCCAACCCATACGTTGGGCACTGAACAGCTTTTATAAGGCAGGGCTCGAAGACAGGGTAACCGGTCCGATCCTTACCAAATATGTACTGGCAAGGGCCAGCGAGGAAAAGTTGAGTGTGTATCTCTATGGAAGTACCGCGGCTACACTCGAAAAGTTCACCGCTTTCATCAATATTAACTATCCCGGTGTTAAAATCGCCGGCATTCATCCCGACAGGTTTCGGGAAGCTACACCCGAAGAGGATCTCGCCGATATTAAAAAGATTAACGACAGTGGCGCCAACATCGTTCTCGTAGGCAGGGGATGCCCCCGCCAGGAGAAATGGGTGGCCAGCCATCTCGGTAAAGTTAATGCGGCCATGATGGCCGTTGGTGCGGCATTCGACTTTCACGCGGGCAACATCAGCCAGGCCCCGTTATGGATGCAACAGGCCGGCCTCGAATGGTTCTTCCGCCTCGTTCAGGAACCCGGAAAGCTCTGGAAAAGGTACCTTACCACCAATCCCCATTTTATTATTTTGTTCGTGCTTTGTAAACTTCGCTTGCGTAAGGTTGCATTTGCCTAAATTTGACAGAATCAATTTCTGATGAAAATAGCCCTAATTACCGGATCAGGTGGACTGATCGGCAGCGAAGCCGTTTCTTTTTTCGCCGGCAAGTTTGACCTTATCATTGGCATCGACAATAATCTGCGCCAGTATTTCTTTGGCAAAGAGGCATCAACCGATTGGAACCGCAACAGGTTGGCGGCGCAATACCCGAACTACAAGGATATCGCCATCGACATCAGGAACTACGCCGACCTGGAAGTGATCTTTAAAAAATACGGAGCTGATATTTCCCTCATCGTACATACCGCTGCGCAACCCAGTCACGACTGGGCGGCAAAGGAACCGCTTACCGACTTCAGCGTCAATGCCACCGGCACACTGAACCTGCTGGAGCTTACGCGGCTCAACTGCCCCGAGGCGGTGTTCATTTTTACCTCGACAAACAAGGTGTACGGCGACAATCCCAATCTGCTTCCGCTGGTGGAAGAAGAAACAAGGTGGGAAATAGATAAGAACCATCCTTATTTTGAAAAAGGTATTGATGAGCAGATGAGCATCGACCACTCCAAGCACTCTGTATTTGGCGCGTCGAAGGTGGCGGCCGATATTATGGTGCAGGAGTACGGAAAATATTTCGACATGCGTACGGGCGTGTTCAGGGGCGGGTGCCTCACGGGCCCTAACCACTCGGGTGCGCAACTGCATGGCTTTCTCGCTTACCTGATGAAATGCGCGATTACCGGAAATCATTACACGATTTTTGGGTATAAAGGCAAACAAGTGAGGGATAATATCCACAGTTATGACCTGGTGAACATGTTCTGGCACTTTTACCAGGCCCCACGTTTTGGTGAAGTGTACAATGCCGGCGGCAGCCGTTATTCCAACTGCTCCATGCTGGAAGCCATTGCCATGTGCGAAGAAATAACCGGCAACAAGCTATCTTATTCTTACTCCGACACGAACAGGATCGGCGATCACATCTGGTACATCAGCGACGTCAGCAAATTTCAGTCACATTACCCGGGATGGCAATTTACTTACGGCATCAGGGAAACGCTCACTGAGATGTATTACAGCATCAAGGACAGAACGCCTGCACAGGTTTCGCTATAATTTTCTCAGGCCTTCCTTGCGAGAACAATATTATTGAAGTACAGCGAGTCGTTTCGCGGAAAAAGCGGCGACAATATTAATCCAATTAGATTGATGGGGATAATGAAGAGCATTCTAAGAACGAATGCCGCCATCTTGTTTTTTAACTGAATCGTATTGTGAAAATACAGGGCCCACAGTTGAATGTTCACCAGGAAGAAGTTTCCGCTTTTCCTTACCTCAGTAGCTTCAAAACCATGTTTTTCCATGACATGCTTTATTCCAAAAGAAGTATACCTGCCAAAGTCATAAGGGGTTTCATGTTCATTCCAGCATAAGGGCACCGTAACCAGTATTTGTCCTCCTCTTTTTAGAACACGTTTTATTTCCGGGATAACTTCGTCAAGATTGAAAATGTGTTCGAATACTTCACTGCAAAATATGCTGTCGAAATGCTCGTTGGGAAAGGGAATTGTTTTTCCGTCATAATACACGTCCACCTTTGAGAGGGTGTGCTCATGACCGGTTTGCTCCATGTCGATTCCAATGTATTCGTCCACGGTAAACAATTGTTCGTAAGGTTTTCTGCCACAGCCAAAATCCAGCAGTCTCCCTTTGAGCCTGGGCGCCAGCGATCTGATATTCTTAAAAAGCTGCCTGCGCAAAAAATAGAATGGATTTACAAACAGTCCTGCAAATCCCGGTGCAAAACTTTGTTTTCTGATGAAGTCAAGGGCCTGCTGTTTAAGTTGCATCCGCAGAAAGAGTTTGGTGTTTTGTAAGAAGGTCTATTTGCGCCAGTTTTATCGACAATACAATTAATAGCATTACTTCAGGATATTCCAGGTAATTGTCAATTAATAACAATAGGGGCAGCAAGATGATAAGAAATTTAGAATACCTGAAAATTATCCTTGCATCCGGTTCGTTTTTGATAAGATAATATGCCTTTGCGGTTTTTCTGTACAGTCGGTAATAGAGTATGAAGAAGGCCACTGTGAAAATGAGGCCGTACTCGCCCAGGAATGCGAGAACCGTCGAAAAGGGCTGGTTCCGGAATCCATCCATGTACAGCGACTTGATCGTATTCTTTTCGTTCCACAAAGTGTAAGCAAAGTTCTTAAAATAATACGGTTGATCGGCATCCTTGATAAAACCGACTCCCGTAAAGTACGACGGGCTACCCACCATAAACGCGCTGCGGCTATTAAAGGTTCCGGGACCCGATCCCAGTAAAAAGTCCTTTGCATTATGCGGGTACGAATGGTAATAATTGTAAAATGAAAGGATCTTTCTCGGGCCATATCTCAAATCGCGTTTTACCAGATTTTTGATGTTTTCAATATTATACTGAAGAGTTTTTGGCTTGACGATTTTCATTGCATAATAAACAGCCGTTACTGAAATGACCGCCGCGAAAAAGGTTGTGAGAAGGGACTTGATATTAATGCGAAATAGACTTAGGATAAGGGCGGCCATGCATACGATCAGTCCTGCCCCATAGAAACACAATACTGCTGAAGCGAGAAAGAACAGACTGATGAACAGGTTGTGCAATCTTCTTTTGTAAATATATTTTAAGAAATAGTGATAAAAGACAAGCGTGTTCAATAGCATCAATCCGTTTAACGACAGCGAAAACTGGGTATAGATTCCATTGAAGCTGTCGTCGGATTTGGGGTTTCTCATAAACTGCACAAATCCCACAACATCATTGATGGCTACCACCACTGTTAAGCAATTGATGAATAACTGCGAGTAGTTGATGTCTTTATACTTCGCAGCCGGCTTTGCAAACAGCAGAACGATAAAGGGCAGGAGATGGAAAAGCGATACCAGCTTGTACTTCAGGAACAAATGGGGATAGAGGGATAAAAAGAAAACGACGCAAATCAGGCCGAGCAAAATAAGCAAAGCCCGGCTGAACCTCAGCCGGTAAAAGAGCACAAGAAATGCCACGAGCAGCGGATAGAGAAGCAGCAGCGATACTCTCAGGAAAGTGCCAACGATCAGCGAAACGATCAGCAGAACAATTACCGATTCGTGCTTATGCTTTTTTAATATATTAATTTCTTGTGCCAATAGAAAGAACGCTGTTGTAAATATTCATCACCTCCTGGTAACATTTTTCAGGATGATATTTTTCAAGATACGTTTCTCTGGCATTATTGTAAATGGAATATTGGCGTTCGCTACTTATTTTTTCAAACGTATTGATCGCCCGTGAAAGCAGATTTGTGTCGCCGGGTGCGAACAGCAAACCGTTTTTTCCATGTAGGATCATTTCCTGCATGGCGCCCAGCCTGGAGGCGATCACTGGTGTGCCGGTAGCGAGAGCTTCAATAATTGTGAGCGGAAGCCCTTCATACCAGATAGAAGGGAAGATCAGTGCGCGGCATTCTTTCATTAGTGCGATGATCTCGTGGTGCGTTTTCTTTCCCACGAAGGTCACATTGGCTATTTGCCCATATGAACTAACGAGCCTCTCCCTGTCGGGTCCGTCACCGGCGATGATGAGCCGGCTTTCCGGAAAACCCTTCCACGTTTTGAGCAATATTTCTACGCCTTTTTCTTCTGACAGTCTTCCCACAAAAAGGTAAAATGGCTTTCGTGATGCTGCAGGTGATAAGCCGGGATCCTCGATGAAATTGTGCTTAACGAGGATTTTGCCCGGTTCTACATTTAAAGAAGAATTCGCGAGTCTTGCTTTTATGAAAGCTGCCGGCGTTATCATCACGTCAACTTTATTTTTCCATGTGCCTATCCATTTATGGATAGCTCCAATGGCGCCCACCATGGCACTTTGGACAGCCGACTCGTGATAACACTTATATTTGACGCCATACCATGGAAAATCGTGATGAACACAAAGCTCGCAAACTTTGTTATCGCGTAGCAGCAGGCAGTTGGCGCAAATGAGCCTGTAATTTTGAACGGTCATTACTACAGGAACCCTGTGCCGCCGGGCCTCTATCAGTACCGATGGCGAAGCGGTAAAGTAAAAGTTATGTACGTGTACAATGTCGGGTTTGAATTCGTTTATGGAGGCGCCTGTTTTTCTTGCCGATTGCCTGTTATATATGGATCTGATGCCGCCCTTCACTTTGTGAATTATCCCCTTTGCCATGTCATTATTATCAAACAGTTGGATGCGCACTTCGTGCCCTTTGGAAGTTAACAGGTTGGCTTCGGCTTCCAGGGTGGTGTCCTCACCACCTGCACTCTGTAAATACCGGTTATGTATAAATAATATTCTCAAGGTTTATTTTCGATTACACGGATCCATTGGCGCATGATAATTTCTTTCTCATACTGTGCCGCTCTTTCCAGTGATTGTTTTATGT
>CBIGXK010000251.1:0-5903 GCA_966193805.1 uncultured bacterium
CGAGGATGTCTTTCTTCGGCTTGCTGCCGTTGGTGTAGGCAAAATATTCCAGTTGCTCGCCTCGCAGCGCCGGCATACCAAATCCCTGGCTCTTGTGCTGGCTCCTGCTTTCCGCGGCAATTTCTCCGTAGCTTCTTCCCAGCAGGGTGCTGTACCCGCCAACATCCATATTCAAATCGCTTCGGCTGGTAGTGTTGATACCGCCGAACCGATAGCTGTTCCACAGTATTCTTTTTGCCTGCCACGGATGCACACCATATTTGAACTGCCCGGCATAGGCGTTGCTATCGGCAGCCACCTTGAATGCTTCCCGCGCCAGCACCGACGATGCCGAGTGATGCCCATGGCCGGCCCTGCTGTCGGGAGGAAATCGCGTGATGATCACATCGGGCCTGAACTTCCTGATCACCCACACCACGTCGCCCAGCACTTTCTTCTCGTTCCAAAATTCCAGCGCTTCTTCGGTTCTCTTGCTGAAGCCGAAGTCGAAGCCGCGCGTGAAAAATTGCTCGGCGCCATCCACCCGCCTCGCCGCCAGCAGCTCTTGTGTGCGGATAAGACCGAGCTCGATGCCCTGTTCGTCGCCGATCAGGTTCTGGCCGCCATCGCCGCGGGTTATCGAGAGATAGCCGGTCCGTACCATCCTGTCTTTCGACAGCCAGGCGAGCAGCCGGGTGTTTTCGTCGTCGGGATGAGCGGCTATGTACAGCACCGAACCGAGCACCCTAAGCTTCCTGATGTCCTGGAGTATGTCGGAAGAGCTGTGCGAAGGGGGAGCCTGGGCCGCAAGGACGTTAGATAATAACAAAAAAAACAGCGGTAAAATGCTGTAAATTTTCATGCGGACGAAGATATTGTAAATGTTTATCATTCCTTTATAACTCTATGGTATTGAATTTGCCCGGCAAAGGTTATTAGTTAATTTTGCAACCAACTTCATCAGCCTGAGAAAATTCTGGAAAATATCCCGGACCGCGTTACTGGTACTGATAGTAACCATCATATCAGTGTGGCTTCTTATCCAAACTACACCGGTACAAAATTTCCTCGTTCATCAGGTTGCAAAAAAACTATCGAGCGACCTCAATACAACGGTTCGGATCAACCACGTCAACTTCGCTCTCTTCAATAGCATGCTGCTCGAGGGCACACTCGTGCAAGATCAGAAAAAAGACACATTGCTTTATGCGGGATCGGTAAGCGTAAACATTACAGACTGGTTCTTCTTCAAGGATAAGATCGAACTGAAATACATCGGGCTCAAAGACGCGGCCATCCATCTCAACCGCACGGATTCTACCTGGAACTATGAGTTCATCATCAAATATTTCACCGGCCCGCCATCTGCAAAAAAGAAAAAAAATATTGATCTCAAGCTCAACCAGGTCGAATTTGATAATGTTTCCATCATCCAGCAGGACGCCTGGAGAGGCGAAGATATGAGCGCATCCATAAAGGCTCTTAACCTCAACGCCCGCGAGATCAATTTTAACAAAAGGTTGATAAGCATAAATAACCTTCACATCGACAACCCGTATTTCGCCATCTATGATTACCCGGGAAGACGGCCGCCGCGAAACACTGTTGCCTCCGGTGATGAAGAAATCGTGAACGACCCCGAACACCTGCGCTGGAACACCGGAGGCTGGAACATTGATATCAGCAAATTGCTGATACACGATGGTGAGTTCCGGAGCGACAGGAAAACCGATCGTGAGCCGTATAAAAATTTCGATGGCAACCATATTCGTTTTTATGCCATCACCGGCACGTTTAACGATTTCAGGTTGTTGAACGACTCTGTCACCACTGCCATTTCGTTGCAAACGAAAGAGCGCAGCGGCCTGCACGTAAAAAGCCTGACCGCCAATATGAAGTGGCACCCCGAAGCCATGGAGTTCCACAACCTCGACCTGAAAACCGAGAAGAGCCACCTGCACGACTACTTCGCCATGCGCTACAATACTTTCGACGACATGGGCGATTTCATCGAAAAAGTGCGCATGGAAGGCAACTTTGACAATGCCGTTGTCCACAGCGACGACATCGCTTATTTCGCACCGGAACTGTCGACATGGAAAAAAAGGATCCTGATCAAAGGAACCGCGAGGGGCTCGGTAGATAAACTGAATGGTAAGGACCTCATCGTTCAGGCAGGCGCCGACACTTACCTCAAAGGAAATTTGACCATTGCCGGCCTGCCCGACATCAACAAAACCTACATCGACTTTGAAGCGGATAATTTCAGGACCACCTACAAAGATGCCATTGCATTTGTTCCGCAACTGAAAACGGTTACCCAACCCAATCTCGAAATGCTGGAGTTCCTCCGTTTCCACGGCAACTTCACCGGGTTCGTCAACGATTTTGTTACCTACGGTTCATTGCAAACGGGTCTTGGCACCGTTGTTACCGACCTCAACATGAAGTTTCCCGATAACAGTGTTTCGAGGTATTCGGGAAAGATCAGCACGAATGGATTCCAACTCGGTAAATTGCTCGACAACAATTCGATCGGAAAGATCATGTTCGAGGGTAAGGTGAACGGCAGCGGACTTCGCGCAGCAACGATGAACGCCGAACTCGACGGTAACATCCGTTTGCTCGAATTCAATAATTATCCTTACCAGGGAATTGCAGTGAAAGGAAAAGTGGCGAAAAGATTGTTCAATGGTGAACTGGTTTCGGCCGATCCCAACCTGCAGGCACAGTTGAACGGGCTCATTGATTTCAGCAAAGAAGTACCGGAGTTCAATTTCGACGCCAATATCAGTAAGGCCGATTTGCAAAAGCTTAACGTGCTGAAGGACCCGATCGACTTCTACGGAAAGTTCCGGTTCAACTTCACCGGAAATAATATCGATAACTTTTTAGGTACCGCCCGCATCTATGACGCGTCTGTGTTCAGGAGCGGAAAAAGAATTTCCTTCGACTCGCTGTATCTCGAGTCGAAGATCATGGACAGCACCAAAGTGATCACCGCCGTGAGCAACGAATTCGATGCGGCGCTGGCAGGCGAGTTCTCCATCAGGGAACTGCCTGCTGCCTTCCAAACCTTTCTCAATAAATATTATCCCGCTTACATCAAGCCATCGAAGAAAAAACTCACCAATGAGAATTTCAGCTTCGTCGTGTCCACAAAAAATGTCGAAGAATACATAAGCCTCATAGACCCCAAATTAAAAGGATTTAACTACAGCACCCTTACGGGTCGCATCAACACAAAAGAAAACCTCCTCGACCTCAATGCCGAGGTGCCGCAATTCAATTACAGCAATATTGCCTTTTACGATGTAAAGGTGAAGGCCACGGGTACGTACGACAGCCTTTCGGTGCAAACAGATATCTCGAATGTTTATGTTAACGACAGCCTGCACTTTCCCGGCACGGCCATCAGGATAAAATCGGCCAACGACCTTTCCGATGTTTTCGTTAAAACCAGCGCCAACCAAACCCTCAACACGGCAAACATTGCCGCCCGGGTGCAAACGCTGCCCAAAGGCGTTCGCGTGCAGTTCCGGGAGTCGAATTTCGACATCAATGGCAAAAACTGGATCATCGAGAAAAATGGCGAATTCACCATCACGGATGAACTGGTGGCGGCGAAGGGAATCAAATTGTACAATGGCCTCCAGGAAATACTCGTCACCACCACCCCATCTAACTCGGGCAAGGGCAACGAACTGAACGTAAAGATCCAGAAACTCAACCTCGGCGACTTTACGCCCTATCTCGTAAAGTCGAACAGGATCGAAGGTTTGCTATCGGGCAGTGTGAACATCAGCGATATTTTTGGAAAGATGAGGATAGACATGAACGCAGAAGCGGAACAACTGCGCGTTGATGACGATTCGGTGGGGCTGGTTGACCTCAAGGCAAAATATTATGGTTCGCTGAAGGAGGTAAACTTTAATGCCGTTGCAAAAAATCAAGATTACACTTTCGATGTGCAGGGCATTTACAACCTTGGCGATAGCACAAAAAAGGAAAATCTAGATATTTTCTCGAACCTGAAGAATACGAGGATCGACATACTCCAGCAATATCTTTCAGGCGTATTTTCCGGCGTTACCGGCCTGGCCACCGGCGTGCTGAGAATTACCGGCCCGCCGAACGATCCTGATTACATCGGATCGATATGGCTCGCCGATGCGCAGTTGCGAGTGAAGTACACGAACGTGCTGTACAAGATACCGAATGCCAACATAGAGCTGAAGCCCGACAGGATCGACTTCGGCAATTTCGTGTTTGAAGACCAGCTGAATAACAGGGCGCAGATCACCAAAGGAATTCTTTATCACGACGGGTTCAGGAACCTCGCCTTTGATTTTGCGATGAACACGAACAAACTGCAGGTGCTGAACACGAGCGACAGAGGAGGCGACGACTACTTCGGCAACGTGATTGCCCGCGCCACCATGAGGCTCACCGGTCCGCTGGAAGACATGACGATGGACATACAAGGCGAACCCGCCGACAGCTCTTCGCTGTACATCAATACCAAAAGCGGCAAGCAAAGCGGACAGGCAGATTTTATCGTGTGGAAAGTGTACGGAAGAGAAATGGAAAGCGTGAAGCAGTTCGAGGCGAACAACCTTACCGTGAACCTCGATGTTACCGCAAACAACTATGCCAACATGTATGTGATCCTCGATGAAGTGACGGGCGACATCATACAGGCAACAGGCAAGGGCAACCTGAAAATTCATGCATCCACCGATGGTGAGTTCCAGATCACCGGCCGGTACGACATCGACCGCGGAAATTATAATTTCAACTTTGAATCGCTGCTGCGAAAGCCGTTCCGACTGAGGGAAGGTGTGGGCAACTACATTCAGTGGTCGGGCGACCCCGGCAATGCCACGATCAAGATAGACGCGGAATATGAAGCGGAGAACGTGCGCTTCAGCGACCTTGGGTCGTCCATAGAAACGAACGATGAAAATGTGCGCCGCACGCGCGGAAAGGTGTTGGTGGTGGCGAGCCTTACGGAGCAGTTGCTTTCGCCAAAGATCAAGTTCCAGATCGAATTGCCGTCGAACAGTCCGTTGAAAAACGATGCAGAGGCGCTGCGTGTGCTGAATATCATCCAGAATAATGAGAACGAGTTGAACAAGCAGGTGGCGTTCCTGGTAGTGTTCAATAGCTTCGGACCCTTGTCCACTTCCGCTAACCAGGGCAACATCGCAAATACGGCGTTCGAGGGAATTGTGGTGGGAAGCATTTCGGCGGTATTGTCGAATACGTTGGGCAGGCAGTTCTCCAACATGTTCCAAAAAATATTCAATGATAAGAGCATCCAGGTAAACTTCAGCGCGCAGTTTTATAACGGCGCCTATTATGTCAATGACAATCTTTCAACTCGAAACCCCTTCAGCATCGATCGCACCAACCTGAACCTCTCGGTGGCGAAAAGTTTGTTTAACGACAGGCTAACGTTTACGCTCGGCAGTGCCGCAGATCTGGGCATTACGTCGCAGAAGACCGCCACTCCTAACCTTCCTTTCTTACCGGATATTACGGCTGAGTGGAAGATAACTCCTGATGGCAAGCTGGCGCTTACCTTCTTTTACCGGGATACCTTCAATTATCTCCAGGGCGGTGCCCGGCAAAATCGCTCCGGGGCCAGCATCAGCTACCGTCGCGAGTTCGAGCATGCTGGTGAGCTTTGGAAGGGCCCGAAGAAAAAGCCCGCCAATCCCAAAGAAGAAGAGGCTGCCGCCGGCAGGAAATAAGGGAGTGGGGAGTAGGGAGTGGTTTCCCCCGCTGGCGGGGGTGGCGCGTAGCGCCGGGGGTGGACAGCAGAAGAGCAAAGAAGTTGTTATTCTCCTGAATTTTAGATATTCACTTAAGTATTTGATGCTCTAGTTAAAATTGAAGTAATCATCATTTAAGAGATATAA
>CBIGXK010000252.1:0-5900 GCA_966193805.1 uncultured bacterium
TTAAGAATTTATAAAAGGTGTAACCGACACAAAAGTATCAATAGAAAGTTAATTAGCAAATTTTTTTAGTAAAGAATTCGCGTGTAACTGTTAGTTAATCAATCTAAACCGAAGGATGGAACGCCCGTGAAGATGCTTCATTGAATAAATTCCAAAGTAGTAATTTGCCGCGTTTACGGATCAAACCAACGGATGAAACTAGCTGAAGCAATACTTCAAAATGAATTGGTAATCTTTGAAAAAGAGTTCCGGGAAGCCGTGAAAAGCCAGGTACCCCTGCTCGACCGCATCATGCGTTTTATTGTGAACCGGAAAGGTAAACAATTGAGACCCATGTTCGTATTGCTTTCCGCAAAGCTCTGCGGCGCTGTTAATGAGTCCACGTACAGAGCGGCTTCATTAGTGGAATTGCTGCACACCGCCACCCTCGTGCACGACGATGTTGTTGACGAATCGACGGAGAGAAGGGGTTTCTTTTCTACCTACGCGCTATGGAAAACGAAGATATCGGTACTCGTGGGCGATTACCTGCTGGCCAAGGGGCTTTTGCTTTCCCTCGACCATAACGATTTCAGGATCCTACAGTTGCTTTCAGAAGCAGTCAGGCTTATGAGTGAGGGTGAACTGCTGCAGATCGAGAAGTCGAGATCGCTGAACCTGAGTGAGGAAGTGTATTACGAAATTATTCGCAATAAAACAGCGTCGCTGCTCGCGTCTGCGTGTGCAGCAGGCGCGTATTCCGCATCTCACGACGAGGATACCGCGGAAAAAATGCGTTTGTTCGGTGAAAAAACAGGTATGGCGTTCCAAATAAAAGACGATCTTTTCGATTATGGAACGGATTCGATCGGCAAGCCTACAGGAAACGACATCAAGGAAAAAAAACTCACCTTGCCGCTCATCTACACCCTTAATAACGTAAACAAACAAACGAAAAGAGAGCTGATCTATATTATTAAGAACGAGAATAAGAATACCGAAAAGGTAAATCGCGTCATCAGCGTGGTAAAAGAAAGCGGCGGCATCGATTACGCCACTGCCAAAATGCTTGGATTCCGCGATGAGGCGCTGTCCATCCTTTCATCCTTTAAAAGCGACGACGTCAGGAAATCGCTTGAAGAACTGGTCAGGTTTACGACCGACAGAAAACTCTGAAAACCCCTTGTGCACTTATGCATAAACGTTGGAAAATACTAACGGCCCCTGCCGATATTTGCAAATCACTTCACGAAAGCCTCCGCGTCAATCCCGCTTTATGCAAAATGCTCGTACAGCGTGGCATCAACACATTTGACGAAGCGAAAACCTACTTCCGGCCATCGCTCGACATGCTGCACGATCCGTTTTTGATGAAGGATATGGACAAAGCGGTAACCAGAATATTGCAGGCGTATGAGCACAACGAAAAAATTTTGGTGTTCGGCGATTACGATGTGGATGGCACGTCGTCGGTGGCCTGCATGACGCGCTTTCTTCATGAAACTTATAAACCGGAAAACGTAGATTTCTACATCCCTCACCGCTACCGCGAAGGCTACGGCGTTTCAAAAGCGGGCATAGACTTCGCCTACCGCGAAAATTATTCTTTGATCATTTCCCTCGACTGCGGCATCAAATCGGTTGAGCTGATCGGGTACGCAAGAGAACTGGGCATTGACTTTATCGTTTGCGATCATCATTTGCCCGACAATATCCTTCCCCCTGCGGTGGCAATACTCAATCCCAAGCAGGCCGACTGTCCCTATCCCTTTAAAGATCTCTGCGGTTGCGGCGTTGGTTACAAACTGATCACTGCAATGTCCATGCGACTTGGCATGCCGGCGGATTATTCCACAAAATTTCTCGACCTGGTGGCAACGGCCATCGCTGCGGACATTGTTTCGATGACGGGTGAAAACAGGGTGATGGTGTATTATGGATTGAAGAAAGCAAATACAGATCCCAACCCCGGCATAAAAGCGCTTATGCATCTCAGTGGTATCAGGAATGAGCTGCTGATCGGCAGCCTGGTGTTCATGATTGCGCCACGGGTGAATGCTGCTGGCAGGATGGACGACGCGAGAAAGGCGGTGCAGATGTTTATTTCGGATAATTACCGGCAGGCGCTGAAATACGCCGAAATGCTGCATTCGGATAATACAGACAGAAGGGAAGCCGACAGGCTCATCACCGAAGAAGCGCTGCAACTGATTAATGCAAATGCTTCGTGGACATCGAGAAAATCAACGGTTGTTTACCAATCGCACTGGCACAAAGGTGTCGTAGGTATTGTTGCGTCGCGGTTAATTGATCATTATTACCGCCCGACGATCGTGCTTACGCAATCGGGAGATTATGTGGCGGGCTCGGCGCGAAGTGTGACCGGGTTCAACGTGTACGAGGCCATACATCAGTGCAAGGATCTTCTTATCGGCTACGGCGGGCATTTTTATGCCGCCGGCATGACGATGGCCGAAGAAAATGTAACCGCTTTCTGCGACAGGTTCGAGGAAGTGGTGGCTTCGAGCATTGCGGACGACCTGCTGGTTCCTGAGATTGTTATTGATGCGGAAGTGGAACTGAAAGATCTGACAAATAATTTTTATAAGATCATTGCGCAAATGGAGCCTTTCGGCCCCGATAATGGCAAGCCAGTTTTTGTGGTGAGAAATGTTGTGGATACGGGGTACTCCAGAATTGTAAAAGAATTGCACCTTAAGTTATCCGTTACCTGCGATAACATTATTTTTTCGGGTATAGGATTTAACATGGCCGATAAGTACACGCTGTTGCAGGCAAAGCAACCTGTTGATGTGGTGTTTACGCTCGATGAAAATGAGTGGAACGGAACAAAGAGCCTTCAGATGAAGGTGATGGACATCAGGGAGACGGAGAAGAAAAGTTAAAACTTAAAAGTTAAAACTGAAAACCCTCCTCCAGTCTCCCGTCTCCTCTCACGCCTCCAAAATAATCTTGCTCTTCTGCTCTCCCATCAATTCAACACTTCTATTGATAAAATTCGTGAGATCATTTCCCTTCAATAACCCCTGCGACAACAAAGCAAGATCCGCGAGGTTGCGCACCTGTTTCTTCTGCTTCTCCTCATCTCCTTCCTTCAAAATATTTTGAAAAATAGTGTGATTACCGTTAACAGTGAGCGTTACCTCATCGGGCATGTTCGCATAAAAATTTCCCATCGGCCCGCTTATCGCCGACATATCCTTCATCCTCCTCATAAATTCAGGCCTGGTGGCAATAACAGGCGGCGCCTCAGTGCTCAGGCCCTTCACCTCAACAGACACATGCAACAGCGGCACATCGAAAGTGAACAGTTGCTTCAGCTTGTCCTGGTCACCGGTACTGATGAGGCTCTCAACCGATTCAGATTTATCTACCAGGTTATCGGCAATGTCTGCATCCACCCTGGTGAAATGAACATTCTCCCACTTCATCTCCATATGGTTAATAAACGCCGCGTCAACGATGGTTTCCATTTTCACCACCTTGTACCCTTTATCCCTGGCTGCCCGGATGTACGCATCCTGCTGAACGGGATTGGTGGAATAGATGATCACCTGTTTTCCTTCTTTATTTTTCTGGATGGCCTCGGTAGCAGCGCGGTACTCTTCGAGGGTATAGAATTTACCTTCTTCGAGCGCATCTTCCATAATATGAAACTTCGATGCTTTCTCAAAGAATTTATCATCCGTCATCATGCCGTATTTCACAAACAGGCCAAGGCTCTCCCACTTGCTTTCGAATTCCTTTCTCTCTTTATTAAATATCTCTTCGAGCTTGTCGGCAACCTTTTTCGTGATGTGGTTGTTGATCTTCTTCACATTTGGATCGCCCTGCAGGTAGCTTCTGCTTACGTTGAGCGGAATGTCGGGGCTGTCAATAACACCATGCAGCAGCATCAGGAATTCTGGAACGATATCCTTTACCTCGTCGGTAACAAAAACCTGGTTGCTGTAAAGCTGGATGCGGTCCTTCTGGATCTCATAGCTCTGCTTAATCTTCGGGAAGTATAAAATACCGGTGAGGTTGAAGGGATAATCCACGTTGAGATGTATCCAGAAAAGAGGCGCCTCGCCGTAAGGGTATAATTGCTTGTAAAAGTCCTGGTAATCCTGGGTGGTCAGGTCAGAAGGCTTTTTTGTCCATGCCGGATCGGTGATGTTGATCTGCTTCTCTTCAAAAAATATCGGCACCGGCAGGAACTTGCAGAACTTTTCGAGGATGGTGCGGATGCGGGATTCGTCGAGAAACTCCTGGCTCTCTTCGTTAACGTGGAGGATAACGTTGGTGCCACGGCTTTCCTTTTCGGTTTCCTCGAGCACGTATTCCGGGCTGCCGTCACATTCCCAGCGCACGGCGGCCGCATCCTCACGGAAGCTTTTGGTAACGATCTCCACGCGGTCGCTCACCATGAAGGCGGAGTAGAAGCCCAGTCCGAAATGCCCGATGATGTTGGCCTCGGCCTGGCCCTTGTACTTGTTTACAAACTCTTCGGCGCTGGAAAAAGCCACCTGGTTGATGTACTTGTCCACTTCTTCCGCGCTCATTCCCACGCCTTTATCGGAGATGGTGATGGTTTTGCTGTCCTTATCGAGCAGGATGGTGATGGCCAGGTCGCCCAGCTCGCCTTTGGCATCGCCAAGGGAAGAGAGGGTTTTGAGCTTCTGGGTGGCATCTACGGCGTTGCTGATCAGTTCACGTATAAATATCTCGTGGTCGCTATAGAGAAATTTCTTGATGATGGGGAAAATGTTCTCGGTATGTACCCGGATGGAACCTTTTTGCATGTGTCGGAATATTTTTGCGCAGGGGGCGCAAAGAAGATGCCACTCGCCTCCCGGTCAATGAATTAGGAAAAAATGTCAGTTTTGCCCGGCAGCACTAAAATGATGGAGTGAAATTCGGCCGATTACATTACCTTTGCTGCCCTTTAAAACATTTCAATAACCGCCACGCCTGGCGTGGCAAAAACACAGGGTAATGCAGAATTACGAATTGATGGTGATTTTTACCCCGGTGCTTTCTGACGACGACTACAAAGCCGCTCAGAAAAAATACACTTCCTTCATCAGCGATGCTGGCGGAGAGATTGTGAACGAAAAGCCCTGGGGACTGAAATCACTGGCGTATCCGATAAACAAGAAGACCACCGGTCTTTATTGGGTATTGGAATACAAAGCGCCATCCGACTTCAATGAGAAGCTGAAGATCCAGCTTCTGCGTGACGACAATGTTATGCGTCACCTATTTACTGCACTCGATAAATACGCCGTCGAGTACAATGAAAGAAAGAGAAGTGGCGTACCATCAGGAACTGAAAAAATGGAGGCGTAAGACATGGCAAAAATCAATGAGATCAAGTATCTCACGGCGATCAAGGCTGACAAGCCCCGCAAGAAGTACTGCCGTTTCAAGAAGATGGGCATCAAGTATATTGATTACAAGGATGCCGAGTTCCTGAAGAAATTTTTAAATGAGCAGGGCAAGCTGTTGCCAAGGCGCATTACCGGGAATTCTCTGAAATTCCAGCGTAAAGTGTCTCAAGCAGTGAAGAAGGCCCGCCAGATGGCGCTATTGCCGTATGTAACTGACCTTTTAAAGTAAACACACCATGGACGTAATACTTATACAGGACGTGGATAACCTGGGTGCTGCTAACGAAGTGGTGAAAGTACGGAATGGTTATGCCCGCAATTATCTCATCCCGCAAAAGATAGCGCTCGAGGCCAATCCTTCGAACCTCAAGCAGTTGGAAGAGCGGATGAAGCATTTTCGCAAGAAAGAAGAAAAGATGCTGGCCGAGCTGAACATTGTTATCAGCAAACTGAAAGAGGCTCCTTTGAAGATCGGCGCCAAAACAGGTACCAGCGGAAAAATATTCGGCAGCGTGACCTCCCTGCAAC
>CBIGXK010000253.1:0-5866 GCA_966193805.1 uncultured bacterium
GGAAAGTGATTGGACCCGGCGGGGGTGGCGGCGTGTTTTTGCCCACCATCAGTCCTTTCGATAAAAACCTGGTGTTAACGCATTGCGACATGACGGGCGCATATGTTTCGAACGATGGCGGAAATGACTGGCGCATGTTCAACCTGTGGACCGTTCCAAACGACTTTGAATTCGATCCCCTCGATTCAAATGTTATTTACACGGCAACGCACGGCTACCGCTACGCCGAAGACAGGGGATCCGGCCTTAGTATGCTTTACAGGTCGGACGACAAAGGCCTGCATTGGCGGATCGTTTACCCGGATGTCCGCAAAACCCGGAGCGGAATTTCTCATCTTCAAAGCCAGGACCTTCTGCCGTCGCAGCTTATTGAAGGCGCTTTCGACGGATCGATAGAAAAAGTGGAAGTCGATCCCGCAGATCACAAAAAAATCTACCTGGGCCTCTCGCCACTGCAATCGTTTATGTCGAATGGCAGCCGAAACGGTGCAACAGATAGCGCGATCTTCGTTATGTCGGCCGATCAGGGAAAAAGCTGGCAGAAAATAACGGGACTGCCCGGCCGGCATGTAAAGGCAATTATTCCCGGCGCCGGTAAACATTCGCTGGAAGTTTTGGTATTTACCGATCGCTGCATGGCACAAATCAATAAAGATGGAGCAGTGAAGATCCGTGCCCTGCCGGATTAACACATCATTGGTGTGGAAGGCAGCAACGACGTGATCTACTTCCAGGCACCCTTTAACAACAAAGGAGGAAAGGTAACGGGCGGCATGTATGTAAGCAGGGACTGGGGAAATACATGGAGCCCGGCAAACAACGGCTTGTTCAGTCATCTTGCCGCAGGAACACTTCCCTCGTTTGCGCGCGGCCTGGCCGTTTGCGAAACGATGCCGCATATAGCCTACGTTTCTACTTTCGGCCAAATAGACAAGGGAGAAAAAGGGAACGACATTTACTGCATTTTTAAAACGACTGACGGCGGCACGAGCTGGGAACCTGTTTTACTCTCTTCCGATGAGGGCTACATTACAAATAATTATAAAGGCGCCTGGCTCGACCGCAGCTACGGTCCCGGTTGGGGCGGAAGTCCCTTTGGCCTGGGTGTTGCGCCGAACGATCCGAACATTTGCTACGCTGTTGATAATGGAAGATGTTACAAAACCACAGACGGCGGCAAATTGTGGAAACAGGTGTACAGCCACGTCATGCCCGACAGTTCTTACACCAGCAGTGGCCTCGACGTGACAACCTGTTACGGCGTCCACTTCGATCCCTTCGATAAAGATCATTTTTTTGTTTGCTACACCGACATCGGTCTGTTTCACACGTTCAACGGTGGCCGGAGCTGGTTTCATTCCGTAACTGGTATTCCAAAACAATTGCAGAACACTTGTTACAACCTGGTGTTCGATCCGCAAAGAAAAGGCCGCGTGTGGTCGGTGTGGGCCAACGCGCACGATTTGCCGCGCACAAAAATGTTTGGCGGCAGAGGTTTCGACAACTATGCGGGAGGCGTTGCAGTTTCAAATGATAATGGACACAACTGGCAAATGAGCAGCAACGGCTTGCCGGCAAATTCGATATGCACCAATATTCTTTTGGAAAGCGCCGGCGATACGGCGAGGCAAACGCTCTACGTAAGCGTATTTGCGAAGGGCATTTACAAATCGGAAGATGGCGGAAAAAATTGGGTGAAGAAGAACGAAGGGCTCGGCAATAACCTTTTTGCGTGGGAGCTGAGGCGTTCACCGAAAGGCAAAATATTCGCATTGCTGGCGCGCGGACAGAGAGGTGCGTCCACCATTGACGGAGAAATTTATTACAGCGACGACAAAGCCGAATCGTGGAAAAAAGTAATGCTGCCGCAAGGGGTCAATGGTCCGCATGATCTGTTGATCGACCCTGCCAACCCAGAGATCATGTACGTGAGCTGCTGGCCAAGAAGAGCAGGCAACCATGACGCTTTTGGTGGCGTGATAAAAACTGAAGACGGCGGCCTGTCGTGGAAGAACGTTTTCGACAGCAGCGTACGGGTCAACTCTGCTGCTGCCGATGCGGCACACCCCGGCACAATCGTGATCAATACTTTTCAAAATGCTGCGTATTACAGCAAAGATGCGGGCAACACCTGGTCAGGAATTAAAGGATTTCGGTTCAAATGGGGACAACGTGCAATTCCTGATCCTTACCATAACGGAATGGTATATCTCACGACGTACGGCGGCAGCGTTTTTTATGGTCCACTCGACGATAAGCGTGATTCGTTTACGGATATCGTGAACATGCCCGGGGAATGGTGGTAACTTGTCATACTCAAATTTAAAAGTCATCTCACATCAATGAAAGCGATCAAAATTTCAATCCTCGCAATTTTCAACCTGGTTTTTTATAGCGACGGAATTTGCCAGCAGACAGAATTGTCAAAGCTCGGCCTCAACGTCATCCCCTACCCCAGGCAGGTAACGATCGCCGACGGGTCGTTCACTCTACCCGCAAATGTGACGATTGCCCTGGATGGCAACGCTTCGGACGCCGATAGGTTTGCCGCCATGCGCCTGAGCGACGGGATGAAAGAGAAATGGCGCGTACCCGCCTCCGTTAGTAAGAAAAACACGGGCACAATCAGGCTTACGCGTAAAAAAACGCCTGGCACAACTGCTGCCGAAGGATATCATCTTACCGTTAACAACAACGGGATAATTGTTCAGGCACGCGATGAAGCAGGGTTGTATTATGGCGTGGAAACGCTTCTGCAGCTCATGCAGCAAACAGACGAAGGCATTTCGATTCGCAACATGAAGATTGCCGACTGGCCCGAAACAAAGATCCGCGCCATACATTACGATACCAAGCATCACCAGGACAAACGCGGGTACGTCGAAGAACTGATCCGCACACTCGCAGAATACAAGGTCAATATGCTCATATGGGAGTGGGAAGACAAATTCGCTTATCCAAGCCATCCGGAAATAGGCGCGCCGGGCGCGTTTACGGTTAAAGAAATACAGGAGCTTACAACATATGCTCAGCGATATCACATACAGATTGTGCCGCTGGTGCAGGGGCTCGGCCATTCGAGCTATATTTTGAAATGGCCGCAGTTCGCCCATCTGCGCGAAATTCCCGCATCGAATTTTGAATTTTGTCCGTTTAAGGCAGGCACCTATCAACTGTTGATGGACCTTTGGAAGGATGCGCTTGCGGCCACCGGCTCGAAATACATTCACATCGGCTCCGACGAAACCTTTGAGCTCGGCGCCTGTCCCGTTTGTCATAAGGTGATGGAAGAAAAAGGTTCATCGTGGCTTTATCATCGGTTCGTGGATTCGGCGGCAGCAATGCTGCAGAAGCTGGGTTACAAACCGATGGTGTGGGAAAGACCGATGCAATGGCAGCGAAATGCCAAACCGGATGCAACCGTGAAGCCGCCGAAGGGATTAATACTTACAGAAGAATACAACTATGAGTCGCCCGACCTGAAATATGCCAAGGAGGCGCGCGCTGCTGGTTACCCGGTATTTGCCTACGATCCTAATCCCGGAATAGAACCGCTGTTTCTTCCCTATTATTTCAAAAAGGAGGATGGAAAAAAAATTGTCAGAGGAGCCCTGGAGGATTCTTACGAATTTCTCACTTCGCATTTGAGTAAAAAGGTGTATGATGGCGTGATCAAAACTTCGTGGGACGATTCAGGCGTACCCACGCAGGGTTGGATGCTCGCGTTTATTACCACCGCAGCGTATTCATGGAACCCTGCCAAACCCGGCCTGGAAGAATTTGAGAACAGTTTTTACCGAAACTACTTTGGATAAAATGAAAAGTCGATCGACTGCGTTTATCGGCTGCTGAATGAGGGCGCCTATTTTTACTACGAATCTTTTGAACGGCAGGTGTGGCATTACGGCGTTATCGGGAAAACGCATCTACCCGACCTTCCGCGAGGCGATGCCCTGGAATATGATCCTTACTGGAACGAGCGCTATGCCACAATGGTCGGCAAGGCCGACTCAATGAAGTCAAAAATGCAAACAGTCCTGGATATTTGCCGCTCCAACCTGTCCCAACCTATTCGCCATCCGCACGACGTGGAAATAATGGAGACTATTGCCTCCCTGATTCAGCACACCGCTCAAACCTATCTTGACCTTTCCGCATTGGAAGGCGAGATCAGAAAAGCTCATGTTTCCCGATTTCTGAGTTATGACACCGCGTATGCTGCCCTGTTAAACGCGCAAAAAATTGTTGAATCGAATATCAGCAAACGTAATTCGATGTACGATAACTTAGTGAGCGTGTGGCAGAAAACAAGGTTGCCTAAGGGGATGTCGACGCAGGAAAAGAAATTTTTCTTTCGACAGGATATGACGCGGCATTTCGCCAATCGCACTCCCGATATGACTTACCTGATCATTGATGAGCAGGACCTTGACCTGGAGGGATACCTGGTAAAATTGAAAACTTATACAAAGGATTTTCACGACACCTTTATGACCAGCGAAGGCGAGAAGGTTAGTAATAATTTTCCATCACCCGGCTACAGAAATGTGAATGCTTCGGCAGGTGAGTAGACCGTTTTAGAACATCGATTAATCACGTTTAAATGCCGGGAACCATTTCTCTGCATTCTTCAGGTATATCTTGTCGACCACTTCAGCGGGCAAATGCAGGCCCCTGAACGAGCCATTGACTTCCGGCGTTGTCAGCATCTCATCGGAAGTAAAATATTTCCAATGGCCGAAGCGAACATCATGTATATGCTTCATCTCGGCAGTGGTGTCGGTAATACTGTCGTTCACTTCGAGGTCGGTGGCATATAGTATCCGGTCCTGGTATTTGATCACAAAAGCGCGCACTTTATCGTAGTTGGTAAGACTTTGATACTGCAAATGGCATAAACGTGCTGCCAGGTCCACCGCCATGTCAGGAAAGCTGTCCAGACGGCGCGCCAGTTCATCCACGCTCCATTCAAGACTGCCCAGGTGAGCGCCGTCAAAGCGGAGACCGGGATGTTTCGCCAGCATGTTATCACGCGCAGCTACCTGCGCCTCATATGAAGGATATTCCGGATGAAGGAACATGTGATATTCAGGATGTTCGGTAAAGTAGGCACGGTCGTTATTTACGGTCATTTCCGGCAGCGGCAGCCAGCAGTTTCGCGGTTCGCCAAGATGCCCAACCAGTGTTTTACCTGCTTTGGCGATGTAATCGATGATCGGATCGAAGCGTGCATCATCTATCATCACAAACTCGCCGTTCTTGTCGCGCAGCGTCATACCTATATTCTTCCACACCTTGACGCCGATGGCGCCGCTGTCGAACGACGATTGCAAATATTCCAGCGTTTTTTCCTGCCAGCCCGGTTCTCCGAATCCATTGTCGGTACGGAAAGTGGTGCAGAAATTCAACTGCTCCGGGAATTGCCTGGTATGCGCGATCAAATAATTTCTTTGCTGCTCGATCGTCGGATAGCCCGGCGCATCCACGTTGAGATCGATCAGGCGAAAATTTTCTTTCGCCGAAAAGGTGATGAAATAAGTCTGCGCCGTATTGATGTGAACGTGTACGTCGGCTTTCTTAACCGTGTAATAATCTTCCCCGGTGTAAAATTTATCTTCCTTCGCCTTTGCAGGTTGATCGTTGCAGTGGTTACCGGCAATGGCAATGATAATTATGGCAACAGATGCGAATTTATTCATGCCTGTGAGATTTATTTTCAGCAATCAGTAATTTCTCCTGCACGAGTGTCGTAATGGACCTGATGGCGGGCGGAAACACTTTTCGCAAATCTATTTCATCGGTGTTTTGCAATTGTGATTTCAAAGTAAGCATGAAAATGTTCTTGATTTCAGTGGCCAGGTTGATC
>CBIGXK010000254.1:0-5850 GCA_966193805.1 uncultured bacterium
CGTCATATAACAACTCATTTTTAATCACACCTATGCCGGCAAATGAAGAAAGGTCCAGCGTCTCGGTATCCGTATAAAATTCTTCAACATCTTTTTCACCTGTCGTATCGGTGATGGTAAAATAGCACGGCCATTTCTTCTTCTGCGGCATTGTCTGCGACAACTGCCTCGCCTCTTCCTCTGTTTCGCAGAAATAGGGTTCGTAACCGAGTTGGTCCAGGTACCTCACCGCTATTTCGGCAAAAGAAGTAAGATGCACATCCTGTTGCAGCTTCGGAAAAAACACATCGCGGTTGTCGCCATAAATGCACGACATCAGGCACAATTGTCCGGATTCGGCCGGGGTAATGAAATAACGCATCACGTCGGTTGGCGCTACAATAGGCTGCCTTTTCTGCATGCGCTGGTTGAAACCATGCAGCAGCGAACCATCTGAAAAGGCCACGTTGGCAAAACGTGCCGTCGAGATGGAAATATCCCGGCTATGGCGCATCAGAAACATTTCCATTATACGCTTAGACGCACCCATCATGTTAACAGGGTTAGCGGCTTTATCCGTTGAAACGCAGAAATACTTTTTGACATCGTTCTGAACCGACTGCTGAATGGACCCGACAGTATTCAGGATATTCACGTCGATCATGCGCATCAGCGTGTAGGGGTCCTTCTCACTTCTTACATGCTTCAGTGCCGAAAGGTTCAGCACATAGTCATACTCTCCGTCTGCTTCCATGAATGCTTCATACTCTATGGAGCCAACGTCCAGCGCGAAAACACGGAAGTCGCCCGCGATATAACCGTAAGTGCTCCTGATGTCGCGCATCAGTTCCACCAGGTTATTTTCACTGATGTCGACCACATGCATTTTGCGTGGGCTGCGGCTGAATATTTCCCGCGTTACCGCCTGGCCAATGCTTCCTGCGCCGCCGATAATCAAAAATGACGACTCCCCAACAATTTTCAGCAGCTCGTCTTCATGAGCAGCCATGTCGTCGGCAAAAAGTTCGCGGCTGCGGCCTATGAGCTGAAGTATATTCATCGTTTAATCTTCTTCGTAATATCCTTTCGCGGTACTGTAACCATATTCGCTGTAGCTGTACGGGCTTTCATAGAACTTTTTCTTTCCCACGTCGTTCAAAACAATATACACCGGCTTGTCGCTGCGTTTCGACGCATGGTATTTCAGTTCGTTGTACACCCCGCGCGAAGTGTGGTCCTGCCGTAAAACGATCAGCGTCATATCTGCATACTGCTCCAGCAAAGAGGCATCTGTAACGAGGCTTATCGGTGGCGTGTTGATTAAGATGTAGTCGAACCGCTCCTTTAAACTCTTGAAAAACCAGGGCATGCGTGGGCTCGCAATGAGCTCGGCCGGATTGATCGTGAGATGGCCTGCGGGAAGTACATAAAGGAAACCCTTATGCGACTCCACTTCCACCAGCAATTCATCAAGCGTATTCTTTCCCGATAAAATACTGGCGATGCCTTCCTCTCCGCTCAAACCCATGTCTTTGGAAATATGCGGCCGGCGCAGGTCAAATTCGAGCATTATTGTTTTCTTACCGAGCAGCGCGTAACCGGCAGCCAGGTTAAGGCTCACGAAACTCTTGCCGTCGCCCGGCTGAAAAGACGTGATCATTATTGTTTTGACATCCCTGCCCCTGCCGGAATAATTTATTGAGGTCCTGATGTTTCTTAACTGCTCCGCCACGGCCGATCGCGACTTCGTGCCGATAACGATCGACGACTTTACTTTTTTTACATGGGGTATAACGCCCAGCAGTGGTACATCGGTGTATTGCTGCACCTGCATGGCGTCGCCAACCTTGTTATTTACGTAGTCCTTAAAGCCCAGAAAAGCTATAGGGATGATGAAGCTCATTAAAAAGGCAACTGTCCATACAATATTTGCTTTAGGGGAAACAATACCGATTTCGCGTGCGTTGACCACTATCTGGAAGTCGTCGAGGTTTGATGCCCTCGACACCGCGGCCTCTTCCCTCTTTTGCAGCAGGAACGAATAAAGTTGCTCCTGAACATTCTGAATACGCGTTACCTGCACCAGCCTCTTCTCCATTTCGGGCACTTTTCGGATCTGTGTGCTCATCATCGCATCCTTCCTGGAAATATCGTCCAGCGATATTTTGTACGCCTGCTTAAGGTTTCTGACATTGGCAAGCAGCCGGCCCCGAAGGTCGCTCACCTGGTTCTGCAGGTCGATCAGCAGCGGGTTTTTGGGTCCCGACCGCTGTTGAACGCTTTCTTTGCGAAGCACGAGCTCATTGTACTTTTCTATCAGTTGGCCCAGCGACGCATCCTGTATGCCGTAGGTTGTTGGAACCAGCTTTGGATTGTCCTTGTTTGCCTGCAGATCGGCCTCCAGGGCGGTGATGATATTCAGTTGTGTTTGCTTTTCTGCCTTGTCCGCATCAACCTGTTGCGAAATCGCAAGGTATTGTTCGGCGTCTGCAGAAAGCGTGGTCACTTTGTTTTGGCTTTTGAACTTTTCCACCGACCGTTCCACCGTCTGCAATTCATTGGACACTTCTGCCAGGCGGTCGTTCAGGAAATCAATGGTGTTGGCCGTAATGCGCCGGTGGGTTTCGTCGTTTCGCTCGCTGTAGATCACCAGCAGCATTTGCAGCACCGCCTGTGCCCTTACCTTGCTGTTATCATTAAAATCAAGGTTAATTACAGTGCCCAGCTTGTTCGCCTGCTCGACCAGTAATTTCCTGTTATAGGCAATAATGGTTTGGTGGCGCGGGTTGATAACAACGGAGTAATTATCGCTGATGTCTTCTTTCGGATCACGCACCACGCTCTCAAATTCTTCCCGGCGCTGACAGATAAACCTGATACCGCGGGATTCATGCTCCTGACCGTAACCCACCTTTACAGCCTTGTCTTCACCCTCACCTTTGAAAAGAATGCCGTCGGTGGTTTGGGTCAATGTCCAGCTAACGGGTTTTGCCACCACTTCCGGATTCAGAATCCGCAGGTCAAAGGGAATTTCGTATCCATAAACGGCAGCATCCTTAAACCGGCGCACATTTTCGACAGACACGAAAAGCTGCAGGGTATCCACCACATCTTCCATAAGGTCAAAGCTTTTCAACACCTCCACTTCGTTGACAACAAGCTTACTGTTGCCGCTGAGTCCAACCTGTTTCAGCTTTGAGTCGTCCACAAGTTCGGGACCCTTTGTTTCGTCCTTCACCATCACGGAAGCAACGGCCTCGTACACCGGGCTGGCGAATCGCATATACAAAAAGGCCAGGCCCAGGCATACCACCACGCTCAGGAGAAATAACCGCCAGGAGCGGAGCAGCCGGGCGAACCATTGTTTTACCTTATGACTTTCTTCTTCCTGCCTCACTACGAAGTCGTCGGCGTTGTAATATTGTTGTTTCATACCGCTTCAATAATATATTAAATGCACAGCTTAGGTCAATTTCTGCTGATGATAATCGCTCCAATATAGAGAAGGCTCGTTATTACGGGCACCCACAGGCCCGACCTTGAAGCCAGCACTCCTTTGCTCCGCCTCGGCTCTATATATACGATATCATTTTGCTTTAACTGGAAATACGGTGATTCAAGAACACTCGACTTATTGAAATTGAGGTGTGCCACCTGTGTCTTACCGTTGGCAAGTTTGCGGATCACCTTCACGTTGTTCCGGATACCGTACACCGTCATGTCGCCGGCAGCGCCCACCGCCTCGAGCACGTTGATCGTCTGGCCATTTACCGGAACAACAACCGGTTTTCCCACCTCTCCAATCACCGTCACTTTGAAATTGGTGAGGCGCGCCGTCACTACCGCATCCTTCAGATAATCTTTCATCTTAGTGCCTATTACCGACTTAAGCTGTTCTATGGTGAGGCCTGCCGCAGTAACGTCGCCGAGAACGGGCAGTGTGACGATACCGTCGGGCGATACACGATACAGGTTTATGTAAGATTGGGATACCGACGACGAGGAACCATCCGTTCCGGGTGCGGGCGACGCAGTAAATAAATTGAAGAACTGGCTGGCTTCCGGCGAACCGCTGGAAATGGTGATCTGCACTTCATCATTGGTTTGCAACCTGAGCGGCTCATACGGAAGAGTGTTTATTTCCGTAACGCCTGAGTCGGATGATAAATCCTTAAAATAGGGAAGCTGTTTGGCAGTTTTACAGGCAGGCAGCGTAATAAATAAGGATAAGGCAATAAGGCAAAAGGAAAGCAATCTGTTAACCATAAGATGACATTAATCCGTATGTAATTTTAATTGCTGATTATAGAGGAATTGACGGGCCTCAAGGCAAGATGTCCGCCGCGTGGAGGCATCGGCGTTGGAAAAGAAAACAAGCAGTATTTTTTTCGGCAACGGACAGAGCTTCGCTGCCCTCACTCACATATTATCCATTAATCACATGAGTTACAACAGGTTATAAAACCCGCTAACGCACGCCAAAAACGATAATAGTGTTCCAGGAAATCTGTGTTAACATCCAAACTTTTAATTAATCTCGCTGTAGAAAAGTAATTCCCTCGGAAATTGGGTCTGTTACGTTGCGGATTTAGATAGGAGAGGAACGAATTAAGAGGACGTAAGCTAAAAAAAATTGAAATACAAACCTAAAATTTTACTTGCCGGTGCTAACACATTTTTCATTATCTTCCTCGTCATATCTACGTGATAATTTTCACCCATCCTCATTCTATTCGGAAAGCTGCATTTTTTTTGTGTCTAACTGTAATGATTTAATTGACTCGTGATGAATAAACAGTTATTCGAGTACCATCCGGTTATTGGATATCGCTTCATTCCTAACATCCAGGCCCGCGTGCAACATGAAGGCGGCGGCTACCTTGTGAGGGCCAACAGCCTTGGCTTCAGATCGGAAATGGAATTCCGGACAGAGAAAACAGAAAATAAAAAGCGCATACTCCTTTTTGGCGATTCATATACTGCCGCAGACGGCGTGTCGAATAAAAAAAGATACTCCGATGTGTTGATGCAAATGCTCCCCGGCGTGGAAATTTACAACTTCGGAATGCCCGGAACCGGAACCGATCAGCAATACCTTATCTATAAGGAATACGCAAAGAACATCGAGCATGATCTCGTCATGATCGTCGTTCTCGTGGAGAACATACGAAGGGTAAACGCAGCGTACCGGTATTACACAAACGAAAAAAACGAGATCGTCCTCTTTCAGAAACCATACTTTGAATTGAACGAAGAAGATCTCATCCTTAAGAATATCCCCGTTAATCCCCATCACCTGAATGCAGCGGAAATGGCGCTCAACGGCAAAATCAAAATCGATAAGGGAGGAAGGTTTCCGGCACTGCGAAGGCTCATCAACAAGACGAAGTACAAGGAAACGATACAAAAACTGGTGAAGTACCAGCCCCTGCCCGAATATAAACGCAACAGCCGGCAATGGCTGCTAATGAAAAGAATAATGCTGAAATGGTTTTCGGAACTGAAAAAACCGATACTACTTGTTCCGCTGCCGATGCATCATTATATCGAAGATCAGAGCGACTACAGGGAGATTGAAAAAAGGTTCGCGGAATTCAGCAATATAAATAACCTGACGCTTTTCAACCCCATCGATAAAATGAAAAGCTTCAGCCTGGCAGAGCGGCGGAAATTCAGGTTTGAACATGATGAACACCCGAGCCCCTATGGTCATGAAACTTATGCCAGGATATTTAAACCGAGAGTTGAAGAAGTTCTACAATCAATATAATGGATAGATACATTTTAGGTATATCAGGATTTTATCACGATTCGGCTGCTACGATCGTTAAAAACAATGAGATCATCGCTGCCGCCCAGGAGGAACGCTTT
>CBIGXK010000255.1:0-5845 GCA_966193805.1 uncultured bacterium
CTCGTGGACCGTGCCCTCCGCCCCCTTTTTCCAGAAGACTATTTCTGCGACGTGCAGGTGCTGATCACCCTTGTATCCAGCGACTTTGAAGTGATGCCCGACGCCATGGCGTGCCTGGCCGCATCGGCAGCGCTGGCCGTTTCAGATATTCCCATCAAAGAAATTATCAGCGAAGTAAGGATAGCCAGGGTAGGAGATAAACTGGTCGTTAACCCGTCGCGCAGCGAACTCGAGAAATCCGACATGGAATTCATGATAGCCGCCACCGATAAGAACCTCATGATGGTGGAAGGCGAAGCCGCAGAATGCAGCGAAGAGGACCTGGTAAACGCATTGCAGCTTGCGCACGATGCCATCCGCATTCAGATAAAAGCACAGGAAGAGCTGCGGAACAAAAAAGGCGTTACATCCAAAAGGGATTACACCAAACCCGACAACAAAGCTGAGCTGCAGGACCGTGTAAACGAATTTGCGCGGGACCGCGTGTACCAGATCGCAAGGGCCGGCAGCAGCAAGCACGAACGAAGCAATGCCTTCGACGCGCTCCGCGACGACCTGATCACCTCCGTACTTGGTGAAGAACGCGAAGACGCCGATGTAAAGCTGGTAAAAAAATATTACGAAGACCTCAAATGGGAAGTGGTAAGGAACATGATCCTGGACGACCGCATCCGCCTCGACGGCCGCAGCCTCGACCAGGTACGTCCGCTGGCCATGGAAGTGGACCCGCTGCCCACACCGCACGGTTCGGCATTGTTCACCCGCGGCGAAACACAATCCCTCACCACTGTTACCTTCGGTACACCGCTCGATGAACTGCTTGTTGAAAGCGCAGCGAAATCGGTTGACTCAAAATTCTTCCTTCACTATAATTTCCCTCCCTTCAGCACCGGCGAAGTGAAAATGATGCGCGGACAAAGCCGCAGGGAAGTGGGACATGGCAACCTCGCCCAACGCTCATTGAAACAAATGATGCCGGGCAACGAATATCCTTACACCGTTCGTATCGTTAGCGACATCCTCGAATCCAATGGATCTTCTTCCATGGCGACAGTATGCGCAGGTTCGCTGGCGCTGATGGATGCCGGCGTGCCGGTGCCCAAGCACGTGAGCGGTGTGGCGATGGGATTGATCACACGCCCCGCCGATGGAAAATATGCCATCCTCACCGACATTTTAGGCGATGAGGATCACCTCGGCGACATGGACTTTAAAGTTACCGGCACACGCGATGGTATCTGCGGCGTGCAGATGGACATTAAGATAGACGGCCTCAGCATGGAAACCATGAGAGAGGCGCTGGCACAGGCCAAAAACGGCCGCCTGCATATTCTCGATGCCATGTACGAATGCATTGACGCAGCAAGGCCCGATGTTAAGCCGCATGCCCCGAGAATGGTCAAGATGTTCATTGATAAGGAATTTATCGGCGCCGTTATCGGACCGGGCGGTAAGATCATACAGGAAATCCAGAGAGAAACAGGGGCCACCATCAATATCGAAGAAGTAGGCAACCAGGGTGAAGTGAGCATCTTCTCACCGATGAAGGAAGGTCTCGACAAGGCTGTGGCCTGGGTCAAAGGCATTGTTGCCATTCCTGAAGTTGGCGAAGTGTACGAATCAACCGTGAAATCGGTTATGCCTTACGGCGCCTTTGTTGAATTCATGCCGGGCAAACAGGGATTGCTGCACATCAGCGAAGTGTCGTGGAAACGCCTTGAAAGCATGGAAGGAGTGCTCAATGAAGGTGATACTATTAAAGTGAAACTGATAGGGCTCGATCAGAAAACCGGCAAATTCAAACTTAGCAGGAAAGTGCTGATGCCGAAGCCTGAAATTAAAAAGCAGGAAAACAATTCGAGTCCCAGACAATAAAATATTAATCTGAACAAAGGCCGTAGGACGAAACGTTTTACGGCCTCTTTTATTTATATTTGTCAACTCACCATGTCTACTATTCAATGAAAGAAGTTTTACTCATTGTAATAGCTTATCTGATAGGCTCAATCCCCACTGCCGTGCTACTCAGCCGGGTGTACTTTGGTATTGACATCCGTGAATATGGAAGCGGAAACTCCGGTGCTACCAATACTTTCAGGGTGCTGGGCCCTAAATGGGGCTCTATCGTTATGCTGGTGGACATACTCAAAGGTGTGGCGGCAACTTCACTGTACGTGTTGCTGCCTTATTATCTCACCGATGAGTGGGACAGAACAAATTTTATGGTGGGGTTAGGCTTGGCGGCAGTGCTGGGGCATATATTCCCCATATGGGCAGACTTCAGAGGAGGCAAGGGCGTGGCGACGCTGTTCGGGATGATCATCGCCATCCAGCCCCTGGTGGCCGGCTGTTGCGTGGGGGTGTTTATGTTAGTACTGTACCTTACAAGATTTGTTTCCCTCAGTTCGATCCTGGCAAGCGTTGCTTTCGCTGTTTTCATTTTATTTATCTTCAACGAACAGGAGCCCCTGTACAGGGCATTTGCCATCGCTGTTACCCTAACGGTGCTGTTGACCCACCAAAAGAATATCAGCAGATTGCTGCGTGGCAATGAGAGCAAAGTTCCTATCCTCAAGCATCGCGATAAACGCCGCGAGCGGCGCCGCAGCGACAAAGAATAACGATTTACTTTTTGTTAAACTGTTGAGTCAGGTGTGGTTATGCCTTATTTTTACACCGGCATACTTCGCATGGTATAAGTATTGTCTCTTTGTATGTAAATAACTCATGTATGAAAAAGACCCTGATTATTGCAATCTTTTCCTTCACTATCGCAGCTTGCAGTAAGAATTCTATAACCGGCAGAAACCAACTCGCCATTTTACCGGAAAGTGAGCTTAGGGCGATGGCTCAAACAGAATACCAGCAGTTTTTAAGCGAAAACAAGGTGGTCAGCGCTTCTTCCAGCCGCGATGCGGAAATGGTGAGAAGGGTGGGCCAGCGCCTGGTCAACGCCATCAACCGCTACTATTCAACAAAAGGGATAACGCAGGAGCTGGAAGGCTATAAATGGGAGTACAACCTCGTCGATTCAAAAGAAGTTAACGCGTGGGCGATGCCGGGCGGTAAAATAGTGGTGTACACCGGCCTTTTACCCGTAACCCAGAACGAGGCCGCTTTGGCGGTTGTGCTGGGCCATGAGATCACGCATGCCCTTGCTCATCACGGTAACGAAAGGATGAGCCAGGCGCTGGTGGCGCAGGGAGTGGGCGTGGTTGGTGGAGTGCTTACCTCGGGCAACAAGCAGGTTTCAGATATTTTTAATAATGTGTACGGTCCTGGCGCACAGATAGGCGTGCTGCTTCCCAATTCCCGGAAACAGGAGCTCGAAGCGGATCATTACGGACTCATTTTCACTGCCATGGCAGGTTATAACCCACGGGAAGCCATTCCGTTATGGGAGAGGATGAAAGCAATGAGTGATGGCAACCGCCCGCCGGAGTTTTTGAGTACACACCCTGCCGAGGATACAAGGATCAAGCGCCTCCAGGACCTGATGCCTGAGGCGTTAAAGTACTACAAGCCAGTGCAGAGCAAGTGACGGCAATCGGCAATGGGCAATGGGCAAACGGCAATGATGCGTTTCGTTAAATGAAACACGCTTCCTTAAAAAGCCAACTTACTGACTGACGATTTACTTATGTTATCGAGGTTCATCTTCCGTCTATAATGTTTTTAACTAATACGTTATGAAATTAGTTCGTCATCTCCCAAAAATCTTTTGCCGATTGTCGATTGCCGATTGCCGTTTTCTCCTCTCAATTAGATTTTTCTCAAAGGCCGGAATTTTTTAATTGTGCAGTCCGATTGAGAATTTCTCTAATAAAAATTTCTGTGCATGCTCCCAAATTTGCTCGAAAAACTTCTTTACACGGAACAGAAAAACATCTTAATTCAGGGCCTTCCTTCTTCAATTGAAAAGCAATTCGCTAAGATCGCTTTTGCCAAGAACGTTACCCCCTTGCTGAAATCCAGGAAGATAGACTTTGCCCTGGTATTCGCGGTCAATGTGAACCAGCTTAGCGGTATCCTGGGTGATGTGATTCCTGCCTTGCACGAAGAAGGAGTTTTTTGGATAGCCTATCCGAAGAGCACATCGAAGATCTCCACGGACCTCAGCAGGGCCTGCAGTTGGGATTGCGTTCATAACCAGGGTTTTGAAACTTCGCAGGAAGTGGCCCTCGACCATGTTTGGACAGCTACCCGCTTTACGCGCAAGGAACCTGTGCTCAAAACCGCACGCAAAACGGCCAAGAGGTCCGAGGCGCTGGCTGTTTAATCCACTTATTTTTCGACTTCGGTTTCGCGGGTCAGCAGTTTGCTGAAGCGGGCATCTTTTGCCAGCCAGCTTTCCCTGGCCGGAATGAGCCATTTTGACTTCAGCTCGCCGAGGGTTTGGACAGTATTGTTGAAGTAAAGCGTGGAAGCGTCCAGGAACCCGTTTTCAAGCGCATAGGCAAGCTGCGGCATCGGCACCATCTGTATCCTTTCCTTCACCATAAAGCCCAGCAAAAGCCGGTCGAACAGGTTTACGTTGAACATTTGGCCGACCTCCTGCATCATCCTTACCGACGAATCGGTGCTGCACCCGCTTACGCCGTGCCCTGTTTCATCGGCAACCAGTATGATGAACTGTCCGAAGAACAGGTTGGCGAAACCTTTTACCGGCGTGCCGTGCGAGTTCCAACTGCTCACGAAATTCTTCAGCAGCTCTTCCAGTTGCAGCGCCTCATGCAGTGTAAACAGCCTGTTGCTTTGATATATCCATACTCTCGAGCTATCATCGAAATCTTCGGGAAGAAGATGTTTGAAATCTGTATTCATGCCATAAAATTAGGACTTAATTACTGCATGGACAGTGCCACGATTTCAGCGATGTCGAGCACCCGGATGTCATCCTCCTTTTCGGCCGTTTTGATACCATCGGTGAGCATCGTATTGCAGAAAGGACAAGCTGCCGCGATCACCGAGGCGCCGGTGCCGATGGCTTCTTCGGAACGTTCCGTGTTGATGCGTTTAATGCCTTTTTCTTCTTCCTTGAACATTTGTGCGCCACCGGCGCCGCAACACAATCCCTTGCTGCGGCAGCGTTTCATCTCCACCAGCTCTGCATCGAGCGCCTCGAGCACTTTGCGTGGCGCTTCGTAAATATTGTTTGCCCTGCCCAGGTAACAACTGTCGTGATAGGTGATGCGCTTGCCTTTAAACGCACCTCCTTCTTTCATTTTTATCTTCCCTTCATTGATGAGCTGCTGCAAAAAAACGGAGTGATGGATAACCTCGTAGTGGCCGCCAAGGTCAGGATATTCGTTGGCGAAAATGTTGAAGCAGTGAGGGCACGCGGTGACTATTTTTTTGACGGAATAATTGTTCAACACCTGGATGTTCTGGTACGCCATCATCTGGAACATAAATTCATTTCCGGCGCGGCGGGCAGGGTCGCCCGTACACATTTCTTCCTTACCTAAAATTGCATATGAAATCTGCAACCGGTTGAGGATTTCCGTAAAGGCCCTCGTAATTTTCTGCGCGCGCTGGTCGTAGCTGCCCGAGCATCCCACCCAAAAAAGGATCTCAGGTGATTCGCCCTTCGCAAATAATTCAGCCATAACAGGTACAGGCATTCTTTTTGTTTAAACATACAAAAAAATATTATTTTGCAGCAAAACGGGCCAATGCAATTACAACAAGCTGTCAACAATGTATTTGTTCAACTTGGTGAAACTATAAGGCAATTGACACCAGCCGCTTACGTTCAGCCATGCACGAATCTGGTCAACAATACAATCGGACAACATGTAAGGCACATCATCGAACTTTTTCAATGCCTGGAAAACGGCTACCC
>CBIGXK010000256.1:0-5835 GCA_966193805.1 uncultured bacterium
CCATAACCGTGATTTGCGTCACCGAACAAAAATATCATGCCACACAGCCGTTATTAAAATAAATGATAGATTCGCCGGCCATGGAAATTACAATCAGGAGAGCAGTGAAAGAAGACTGCCCGCGCATGCTGGCACTTGTTCGCGAATTGGCTACGTTCGAAAGGGCGCCGCAGGAGGTGACCGTTACGCCCCATCATTTCGAAGAGAGCGGCTTCGGCCCCAACCCGGTTTTCTGGGCGTTCGTGGCAGAGGCCAACGAGGAAGTGGTGGCCTTTGCATTGTATTACGTTCGCTATTCAACATGGAAAGGGCAACGAATGTATCTCGAGGATATATTAGTGACCGAAAAGTGGCGCGGAAAAAAAATAGGGCAACTGCTGATGGACAGGCTCATCGTTGAAGCAAAAGAAAAAAATTTGCACGGCATTACCTGGCAGGTGTTGAACTGGAACGAACCCGCTATTCGTTTCTACAAAAAATACAATGCGAAAATAGATGATGAGTGGATGAACTGCAGTATTGATGTGTAAATAAGATCAATAAGGAAGCAGCATCGGTAAATGCATTTTCAGTTCTGCATATCGTTTTTCAAACCGCGAAAGCGCGAGATCTTCGGGATTGATAAAATCGATGGGATCGGATCGTTTTCCGAGGGTGACGATATGCGAGGGCATTGAGCTTTCGAAGTAATAAATGCCGCCGTATTTAAGCTTGTCTTCGAAATACGAGTAAGTAATTTTTTCATATTCCTCCGCGCAAACGAGGTTGCCGCGCTTGAGATAATACACCTCCGAAAATTCGATGGAATCAATAATGTAAACGATTTCAAAATAAACCACCTTGTCGCCATTCGTGAGGTAGTGCCACGTTTCGCGATAGTTGTAATCGTCCTTTAAAAACTTTTCGAGATAAAAAGTTTTTTCCGATCTGTCGAGAAGGCTGTCGGTGTGATGTACGTATGCATAGAGTTCGGTAAGGCCTCTTGAATTACCCTGTCCTTTTAGTGTTGCGGTGGCAAGACACAATAGAACAGGCAATATCAAACCCATCCTGTTACGCATGATTCAAAGTTAGGAAACCGTACTATTTAAATACGCTGACCACCCCCCTGAAGTTGCCTTTTATTTTTTTTCTCGCCTTGCCGTTCACTTCATACAGGAAGCAGTCGAAGTGGCCCTTGATGCGGTATCCCGGGTTGCCGTTGTCCAGGACGGTCCTGTTCACATCATCTATAAAAAATTTACCATCAGGCTGTTCCGCTTTTGTGTTCGCCTCAATGTCGCCATTGATGTGTTTTTCGGTTATGCGTGTGGTGCACCACCTTCTTGATTTTTTGTCGGTAAACGAAATCTCCGCCTTGCCTGAATACATTTCGGGGTAGCTGCTGAAGGCGCCGAGTGAGCCAAAGGTTCGCTCGCCGGGCCGGATCGCCAGCAGCAGGTCCGCATCCTGCACTTCCGAATTTTTGGTAATGGCTGTACCGATGGTAATCTCTAACGATTGATTGTCATCGATTTTAAAAACAGATGAACAGCCGTAATAGAGACCGAGGATACCGCCGAATGAATAAACGGAGTGATTAATTTTTTGCGCGTCGCTGATAAACTCTTCACCCAAATCAATTTGGAGTTGAGGGTTGTCGCTTTTAGGCGCAACTTCTGCCTGCTCCTTTTTGCATTGCATTGCAGAAATGCCGCATAAGAGGAAAATAATGATACTCTTTTTCATGTTCCTGTAAAAGTTGATTACGAAGGGTAGAAATCAACAAAACAAAAGGATCATGAATACCGGAAGGTTCAGCGAAGTGGATATAGGGAATTATTGAAAAGGGGAATGAACACAAATATAGCTGCAAACCCCTCTTCAAAAAAATTTTTAGATTAAAGTTTGGTCTTCTCGAAGTGAACCACCTTGTTTTTAATCGGCTTTACTGTTTGCAGGTAAGCGAACAGCGCTTCGAGATCACCGGTTTTCATGCCAGCATACATCATCCAGGGCATGGGGGTATTCACCTCTCCCGGATTCAGCTTACGGGGAACATAGGAACTGTCGGCGTATACCTTGAACTTATTTACAAACATCTCTTCCGTCCACGTGCCAATGCCTGTTTCCTTATCGGGAGTAATATTTGCCGAGCGGGCTATGCCGGTTGGTTGCGCGAATTCAAATCCTCCGCCGTATTCCGTTCCCTCTATCCGCTGTCCTTTTTCGTTTCGGCTGTGACATTCGATGCAGCCGGCGGCGTTAGCGATATATGCTCCGTACTTTACTTTGTCGTTTTTATCCGGCATTTGGGTAAACTGTGCCGCTTCGGGCATCGTATTGATCAGGAAATTAACGGGGAAGTCGGCCTCGGAGGCAGGATTCTCTTTGTTAACGGAAGGCAGCGACCGTATATAGGCCATGATGCTGTAAATGTCTTCTTTATCCATCTTGCCGAAACGCTGGTAGCCCATAATGGGAAAAAGCGCCTCTCCTTGTTTATTGACGCCCGTGGTGATGGCGCGAAGCAATTCACCATCGGTCCAGTTGCCGAGATGATGGGGGGTAATGTTTTTCGACACGAACGTTCCGGGGAAACCGAATTCGCGCGGAAAGCGTTCGCCACCGCCGCCGATTATTCCGGGAATCATCGGCCCCGCAAATACGGTCCAGTCGCGTTCGCTATGACAATCAATACACAGCGTTACGTGGTTGGCCAGGTACTTACCTCTTTCGACCCGCTCTGGTGTAATTTCTACTTTTATGTCCTGTGGATCGCCCGTGTCGGGCAGAAAACCTTTTAAATAGATTGCCGCAGCGGCGAGAAGCACGACAAATATGCCGATAATAATTCCAAGAATCTTTAAAAATTTCATGGTAGTGTAGGGGTTGAAGGTGAAATTTATAAAATTTTTGCGATTTTATTATGACCTTCATTAACTGAATGCTAATTTAGCCGTTCCCTTTGTTCCTCTTATCCTTAGAATCGCCCTCCCTTTAATCTTCAATTCAAAACCGGGATTTATTCTGCACCTGTAACCAATTTGTTCAGGACCCTTGAAACCCATGGAGAATAATTCACGTAGTTCCTATGGTCTGGAAATTGCTTAACTAGTCCGTTAAATATGAAAGGAATTTTACTTTTTTCCTTACTGTTTTTGATCGCTGACTGCTTTGTACAAGCGCAGAATGTGTTCAATCCCCAGGACCCGGTAGTCACCTACAACAAGAACTCCCCTTTAGGAAGTCGTGAACATCCCGATCCCGACGTCCCCGGTCTGCAGAAATGGGTAAGAACGCCAACAATCGGCGTAAGTATCGGTGCGGACACTTTCGACAACCGGTCATTTAAAGCCTATTACATCAATGTGGAGGGTAACCACATGGCTTTCCGTATCAAGTTTCCCTACAGTTACAATAATCCCGACAGCGCCGATAAAAAATATCCCATCAACCTTTTTCTTCATGGAGGTGGTGAAGTGGGATGCGCAACAAACGGCGGCATATATAATAATGAACGGCCCATCTGGCTCGGCGGAGAATTGTTCCGCGACAGGGTGAATAAAAACCAGTTTGATGGCTTTTTGGTCTATCCGCAATACGTCGTTACAGAAGGATGCTTTGCGGGATGGGGATCGGCGCCCTCAGGCAATTTCAGGGCTATACTGGCCATGATCGATTCGATGGCCAGATACATACGAGCAGACATCGACCGCCTGCTTGTAGATGGATTATCCGGCGGCGGCTATGGCGCCTGGAGGATGGTGGACAATTACCCGCAGCGGGTGGCCAAGATCATGCCTTCCGCATCGGCGGGTTCGGTGTCGGGCCGCACGAAATTCGTGCACATCCCCATCTGGTTCGCAACAGGCGGAAAAGATGTTGATCCGTCACCTGCCCAGGCACAGTATAACCTTCAGAAGTTATCGGAAATAGGTGCCGATATCCGTTATACCGTTTACCCCGAGTTGGGTCACTCGGTATGGTACCAGCATTGGCGCGAGCCGGACTTTGTACCAGAGATGAACAACGTTCACAAGGCAAATCCACTGGTATTCTTTCAACGATATGAATTTTGCACGGAAAACGATGTAGATGCAAGACTGGGCCTGACGCCCGGATTTTATGCCTATGAGTGGCAACGCAACGGTGTAACCATCGCCTCCAGCACGGGAGGCACAAATAATATTGACGACCCCGAAACCGTCCTGGAATTTACCGGCAATGAAATTGTGATTCACCGCTATGGAACCTACCGTGCACGTTTCAGACGCACCTCCGGCTCGGCGTGGTCCGACTGGTCATTAAGACCTGCTGTGATCAAAACAAAGGGCACCACGGAAAGTTTACCGATAGAGGTGCAGGGAAATCACAGCAGGGTGTTGCCCGCTCTTGACGGCAGCACCACAGTTCCACTCACTCTTGCTCCGGGGTTCATCAACTACCAATGGGTAAATGCAGGCGATGAAGCGCTGCTGGACACGAACCAGGTGTACAACGCGCCGGTGGGGGAATACAAGGGCCGTTACGAAGAGCAACGCGGTTGCGGTACGATATGGTCGCCCGCATTCAAAGTGGTGGATGCCAACGGCGCTCCCAAGCCCGATGCAGCAATAAACCTGACCGCGGTACCGGCGTCGCAAAGCAGCGTTAAACTGTCATGGACGCAGGGAATCGGAGAAACAGGATTTGAAGTGTACCGCTCAACATCTGCAGGTGGTCCATATCAGTTCGATACATTACTTGCGGCAAATGTGAAGACCTATGAAGACAAGGGACTGGTAAAAAATACCGTGTATCACTACCGGGTGAGGGCTGTGAGCGAAACTGGCGCCGCAGAGGGCAGCAATGAGGCATCGGCAAAAACGCTTATCGACGATGAGCCGCCAACAGCACCGTCGGGCCTCAACTACAGGGTGAGCAGCGCCACCGCGGTAAGGCTTCAATGGACCGTTTCTACCGACAATGAAGGCGTTGCCCGTTATGACATCTATGTTAATGGCAAGAAATTATATTCTTCTTTCGAAAACTTCTTCGTGGTATCTCACCTCGACAGTTTGATTCCCTACAATTTCGTGGTTCGTGCAGTGGATGCCGCAGGAAATCTTTCGCAGCCAAGTAATCAGACAACCTACCTGCCGCCGGATGTTTCACCCGGCGATCTTCCCGGCATCCCGTCGGAAGTGGCGGCAGAAGCGATTGCTTTCAATAAAATAAAAATCGTTTGGACAGATACTTCCGCCAATGAAAGCGGTTTCGAAGTTGTGCGATCGGAAACTTCCAGCGGCACCTACAAGCCCATTGTAACGGTCGCCGCCAACATCGACAGTTTTGTGGACAACGGACTCGAAGCATCAACCACCTACTATTACAGGGTGCGTGCAATTGCACACAATGGTGAATCTGCCTTCAGCCCCAAAGTAAATGCCAGGACGCTCGAACAGCCTGCAACACCTGATGTGCCGCCGGTATTAACGGGCGACGCATCTTCCGGAGGCGCCGTATCCCTTACATGGGAAGATGAATCAGCCAATGAAACCGGATACGAAGTGTACAGGTCGCAGGACAGTGTTGATTTCACCGTAATCGCCTCCTTGCCGGCTAACAGCAATGCGTATGCGGACAATGAGGTGTCGGGCTTTACTTACTACTATTATTACATAGTGGCAAAGAACAGTGCCGGCACCGGTCCGAAAAGTAATACGCTGCGCATCCGTGCAGGCAATAATGCACCGGTGATAGAAGGGCTGAACGGTATTTTTGTAAAAGCGGGAACAGTGTTCAATGAACCGTTCACCGTATCAGACGATGCAGGCGACGTGCCGACAGTGAAAATCGAAAATTATCCTCCGT
>CBIGXK010000257.1:0-5813 GCA_966193805.1 uncultured bacterium
TGCCTATTGCTCATCGTCCACCCCGCCAGCGGGGAAATGTTTTGCCGTTTGTCCATTGCCCATTGCTCATCGTCCACCCCCGGCGCTACGCGCCACCCCCGCCAGCGGGGGATACTTCTTTGCGTCCCTTGCGCCTTCGCCACATCTTTAGCCCTTTGCGCGAGCCCATCGCGAGCGGCCCTTTCCCCCGCTGGCGGGGGTGGCGCGTAGCGCCGGGGGTGGACCGCAATCAGCAACGTGAACACAGATAATTGTCGCACATGAAGTAACTTGATCGGCGTATGACCAACAGATCTGCATTTGCCATAATTTTTTTCCTGTTCGCTGCTATAAACTTTTCTCACGCCCAACAACCCTGGTGGAAACGAAATAACCTGAGAGTCATCCAGGTAAACCTGCCAGCCTACGAGGCGGCCACACTGAATGCAGACTCGCTGGTGTACGACCTCGTCGAGCACTCCGCCAATACGGTGATCATCAACGCCGGCGGTATCATGGCATTCTATCCCACAAAACTCTCTTTTCACTACACCAACCCTTACATGAAGCCGAATACCCTCGGCGACGTCGTGAAAAAGTGCCACGAGAAAAACATAAAGGTGATCGTACGCTTCGACTTCAGCAGGGTGCACGAAAGCATCTATAAACAACATCCCGACTGGTGCTACATCTCACCAAAGGGCGAACGCATCATCAATACCGACATGTACACGGTGACCATCAATGGACCCTATGTGCAGCAGCACGCTTTTAGCATCATCGATGAAGTGCTGACACTCTTTCCCGTCGACGGCATATTCCTCAATATGCCCGGTTATCAAACCAGGAATCCCTATGAAAACAAATATCACGGCATCGACCAAAATGATTACGATAAAGCAGCGTTCAAAAAATTTAGCGGCAAAACACTGCCTATAAAAGAAGATAAGGACGACCCGGTGTACAAAGAATACCTCGAGTTTAAAAAACAATCGGTAGAAGACTGGTCGCGCAGGCTGTATGAATTGGTGCACAAACGTTCGAACCAAATAGCCATCTGCACCTATTCCGATAAATACGTGGATATCATCCGGCACGAAGCACAAACCAACAGCCTTCCCTACTGGCCATACACCTCATCCGACAACGTGAACAACGCGGGCAACTCCTATCCTTCACACATCATCAGCAACGCCAGCATCCAACAAATTTCTTTCCAATCGCGCTACAACGCTATTGAACCGGAAGAAACGGCCATCCGGCTGTATGAAAATATTGCGAATGGCTCGGGCCTCGACATGAGCATGATGGGCGACATGCGCGGCTACGAAGACGAAAGAAACTTCTCCACCATCAAGCGTGTTTACACCTTTCATAAAAACAATGAGAAATACTATGGCGATTACCTCTCCGTTTCAACAATTGCCGTGATCGCCCCGGGAGCATGGCCCTCCGGCAACTCCATGCAGGAATACCGCGGCATACAACTGATGCTGAAAGAATCGCATGTGCAATACGATATCATTGAAGATGGACAGATTGAAAACCTCGCTCCGCAACTTGCGAAATATAAGCTCATTATTCTTCCCGACATCACCTACCTCAGCGCAAAAGCCATCAATGTGCTGCAACAACTTGCCCGGAACGGCGCGTACCTGTTGGCAACGAACAGAAGCTTTTCCGATAACTCCGCTGTGCTTAAAGAAGTATTCGGCGTTACCGAAGTGAAGTATGAACCCAGCAGCAGCGGCTACTATCTCGATGTATCGGACCACTCGGCGTTCCCGAGGTTAAACCTGCAAACGATGGTACTGCTCAAATTCAACCTGGGCATGTATGAATTCGCGGACAATGCAGAAAAGCTTTTGCCGGTGCTTACAAAAGGCAGGCCCGGTCCGCCGGAAATTATCGGCGGACATGAACCATCGGGCTATTCGGCGTGTTCAATAAAGAATTATGGAAAAGGAAAAGCAGTGATGATGCCGCTCAATATCGGCAAGCTGTATTACTTACATGGATACGAAGAGCACAAAAATATTCTACTCGATGTAATCAATCACATCTACCCCGAAGCGTTTCAGTTTTTAAAAACCGACGCGCACGAACGGGTCGAGATGATTGTTAAAGATTTCCGGTTTAACGAAGGAAATCTGAAGAAGAAAGAGGTCGACGGCCGCATCGTTCACCTCGTGAATATTACAGGATTCAGCGGCAATACCTATTTCAAACCGCTCGAGGTAAGCAATATTCACTTCACTGTTAAAATACCGTCAAGGCCTTCCAGGATGTACACGCTCACCAATAAAAAAGAAATCCCTTTTCAATATACAAATGGCGCCGTTTCCGCAACCATAAAAGAACTTGGCGAATACGAAGCGGTAGTTATGGAAAAATAAACCAGAACCCAACATGAGAACATCATTGCTTCTTTTATTCATCGTATGCGCATTGCAGTGCTATCCACAACATGGTTTTATACAGGTAAGTGAAAAGAACCCCTCCTATTTTTCCTTTACTGATGGAACAACCTATGTACCGATCGGCATCAACATGATCAATCCCAGTGGACGCAATGGCAATAACCCCGATTCGGCATTCGCGGAAATAGACGAATGGATGAAAAATCTTTCAGCCAACGGAGGTAATTACGTCAGGATATGGCTGAGCCAGTCGTTCTGGGATGTAGAGCTAACCGCAGGGAAATATGACGAACAAAAAGCGCGGCGCATAGATCGTTTTATTGAAATGGCCAGGAAATATCATTTGCGCATCAAACTTACATTGGAGCATTTTCGGAGTATAACGCTCGAAGAAAATCCGCAAAAGTGGGCCACGAAGTTCGCTTACCATACGTCGAATGGAGGCCCATTGGACAGCATCGCGCAATATATCTCCACGCCAGAGGGCCGAAAGCTGTTTTTAGATAAAGTTGATTATTATAAAGACCGCTACGGCAGCGACACCTTGTTTTTCGGCTGGGAACTGTGGAACGAAATGAATGCCATGAAAGGGCCCGAAGATGCGTTGTTCTTTCAATGGAACAAAGATATGCTGAAAGCAGTAAAACAAAGATTTCCGCAAAACCTCGTCATGCAGAGCCTCGGCAGCTTCGACGGCGAATATGCCAAACCGTTATACCGGAAAATGATGATGCTGCCGGGCAACGAAGTGGCACAGGTGCATCGATACCTCGACCTCGGCGCGCAGATGGAAGTTTGCCACGCGCCCATGGACGTCATCTGCGCATCCGCCATCAGGGACCTGCAGGCCTATCACGCCGGCAAGCCGATCGTGCTGGCGGAAACGGGTGCCGTAGAACCAAAGCATGCGGGCCCAAGCAAATTTTATCCGAAAGACACAGCCGGAATATTGCTGCACGATATCCTCTTCGCTCCCTTCTTTACTGGTGCAGCGGGCACCGGCATGAGCTGGCATTGGGAATCGTACGTGCACAAGAATAACCTGTGGTATCATTTCGGGAGGTTCAACCAGGCCGTCAAGGGTATTGACCCGGTCCGCGAATCATTTGTACCGCGTTACCAGGAATCCGCACAGTTCCGCATGTACGTGCTAAAAGGAAAAAATTTGTCGCTGCTATGGCTAAGAGATAAAACAAATAACTGGGAAACGGAACTTCGCGACGGCGTTCCTCCGTCGCTCATTCGATCGGCAGGCATTTCGCCGCCCGAGCTGCGAGGAGCTAAAAAGATTGAAGTGTATGACCCGTGGACGAATCAATGGACAACAGTGACCGCATCAAACAAATCGATCACGCTGCCGGATTTTAAGCGGTCGCTTGTTGTGAAGATCACTTATTGATTCAGGGATGTTTGTTTAAATATCACGTACAGCGCAAATCCTGGCGAATAATAAACGAAAGCAAGCAAATAATAAATACCGCTTCGCCAGGTTAACTATTGTTGGGAGTTTTGGAAAAGCTTCAAACAAATGCGAAAACTTCAAAGTGTACCCACTTATTTGAATTTCATCCAGAAATGGTCAAGGGCAAGGTATTTTTTCTTTATCCTCGCTACGATCCTCGCCGTATCAGGCTGTAAGAAAGACGGTGTTGACAACGAATCCGAGGGCGAAGGCGGCGAAAATGAATATTTCATGAGTTTCAAAGCCGATGGCGCCGACATTGAATACAAAAGCAACACCATCACCCAACTGCTTCCGGTAAGCGATAAAGGTTTGTATAGTTGCATATTGCAGGGCTACAAGGATTTTCCGGCTACCGATGACCACCTCATGTCGCTGATTATCTGGAGCAGGGACCCGATTGCCACGAAAACGTACCGTAATGCAGTGAATGTCGTCAATACCGATGATGATGAAATCCCCGAGATAGTGGTTACTTACCTCAACGGCGATGATGCTGGCTACCTGTCGCAGAACATCTTTCTTCCCGCTATTCCCGGCTACGAGCATGTTGTTACCGATGCGGAGATAACGCTCTCGGAAATCAACGACGGCTACATCACCGGCACTTTTTCCGGAACCCTGTACAAATCCACCGATGCCACTTTTACTACCACGGTAAAGATCACCGACGGCAAGTTCAAATTGAAACGGTTATAGAAATATAAAAGCTATCTGCCGCCAGGCAAACGCCTCAGCAGCATTGCAAGGCGCCAGCGAATAAAAGGCTGGTACAATTATCGCAATATCCGTGACAGAACATCCCGGATATGAAGTATAACTGGTTCCACAATGCTATCTTTTACTCGCTTGACGTAGAGACGTTTTTTGACAGTAACAACGATGGCATTGGAGACTTCCAGGGACTTGTTGATAAGCTGGATTACCTCGCAGGACTCGGCGTAACCTGTATATGGCTCTTGCCTTTTTTCCCCTCTCCCAACAGGGATAACGGTTACGATGTTAAAGACTATTATGGAGTGGATGACCGGCTCGGCTGCCTCGGCGATTTCACCAGACTGATGGACAAGGCAGCTATATACGGAATAAAGATCATCATTGACCTTGTGATTAACCACACTTCGGTTCAGCATCCATGGTTTCAGGAGGCGAGAAAAAATAAAGCCAGCAAGTACCATAAATATTATGTGTGGTCGGATGAAGAGGTTAAGATAGATATTGCCGACCTCAACCTGAAGGGCGAAGAAAGTACCATGTGGACATTCGATGACGAGGCAAAGCAATATTATTTACACCGGTTTTATAGAGAGCAGCCGGATCTGAACATTATGAATCCCGAGGTGAGGGAGGAAATACTGAAGATCATGGGCTTTTGGCTAAAGCTCGGCGTAAGTGGCTTCAGAGTAGATGCCGCGGCGATAATCATAGAGCCGTATGGAATCAAAGGCGCAGAGCGGGAAGAGTTGGAAATATTTCTTGAAGAAATGAAAAGCTTTATCGCATCCAAAAATCCGGATGCCATCCTCATAGCAGAAGCAAATGTGCTTCCGAAAGAAGCATCCACCTACATTGGCGAAAAGCGGATGCACATGATATTCAACTTTTACATTACGCAACAACTGTTCCTTTCGCTGGCAAGAAACTCCGCGCTGCCATTGAAAAAAGCGCTGAAAAAGCTGCCTCCCATTTTACCGCATGCACAATGGCTGAATTTTTTAAGGCATCATGATGAACTGACCATTTCACTGCTTAAAAAACAGGAACAAGCCGACATTCTCAAACGGTTTGGCCCTGAACCGAAGATGCAGATCTATGAAACCGGGATCAGGAGAAGGCTGGCGCCGATGCTAAATGCTGATTCGCATTTATTAAAATTCAGTTACAGTCTGCTAATGAGTTTGCCGGGCGTGCCCGTTATAAGATATGGAGATGAGATAGGGATGGGCGACGAC
>CBIGXK010000258.1:0-5810 GCA_966193805.1 uncultured bacterium
TCCACCCCCGGCGCTTCGCGCCACCCCCGCCAGCGGGGGATACGTTTTGCGATCCTTCTTGTGTCTTTGCTTGAATCCCCGCCAGCGGGGGATACAGTTGCCTTTCGGGCAAAACTTAAAAGTTAAAACTGAAAAACCTCTCCCGTCTCATGTTTGCCGGTCCACCCCCGGCGCTTCGCGCCACCCCCGCCAGCGGGGATACGTTTTGCGATCCTCCTTGTGTCTTTGCTTGAATCCCCGCCAGCGGGGGATACAAATCGCAATCCTTACTTTGCCATCCCCTATTTTAATATCTCCCTCGAGATAACAAGCTTTTGAATTTCGGAGGTACCCTCGCCTATCGTACACAGTTTCGCATCGCGATAAAACTTTTCCACCGGAAAATCTTTCGTGTACCCGTAGCCGCCAAATACCTGAACAGCTTCGTTGGCCACTCTTACCGCCACTTCGCTGGCATAGTATTTCGCCATGGCCGACTCCTTCGTTACGTTCGATCCATTCTCTTTAAGGTCGGCTGCCTGCAGGGTTAATAATTCCGCTGCGGTAATGTCGGTAGCCATATCGGCGAGTTTGAAAGCGATGCCCTGGAAACTGGCGATCGGCTTGTCGAACTGGTGCCTTTCTTTTGAATATTGAACCGATGCCTCATAAGCGCCCTTCGCGATGCCCAGCGACAGCGCCGCGATGGATATCCTGCCCCCATCCAGCACTGCCATGGCCTGCTTAAATCCTTCGCCCACCTCACCCAGCCTGTTGGCATCGGGGATGCGGCAGTTATCGAAAATCATTTCAGCAGTTTCGCTGGCCCTCATGCCGAGCTTATTTTCTTTTTTACCTCCCGAAAAGCCTGGTGTTCCCCTTTCTATAATGAACGCCGTCGAATTATTCTTTGACCGCGGGCTGCCGGTCCGCGTCATCACTACTGCAACGTCACCACTGATACCATGTGTGATCCAGTTCTTGGTACCGTTGAGCACCCATTCGTCGCCATCTTTGGTCGCCACGCATTTCATGTTACCCGCATCACTGCCGGTATTGGGTTCCGTAAGCCCCCAGGCGCCGATCCACTCAGCCGTGGCCAGCTTCGGCAGGTACCGCTTCTTCTGGTCCTCGTTGCCGAAAGTGAGAATATGCCCGGTACACAGCGAATTATGAGCTGCAAGGCTCAAACCTATGGAGCCGCATACTTTGGCCACTTCCTGGATGATATTGACGTATTCGATATAAGAGAGACCGGCTCCGCCATACTCTTCGGGAACAAGCACCCCCATAAAGCCCTGCTTCCCCATTTCCTTGAAAAGCTGAACCGGAAACTCCTGGCTTTCATCCCATTTCATAACATAAGGCCTAATGTGTTGATTCGCGAAATCGCGGGCTGACTGCGCCACTTGAGAAGTGATCTCTGAAACTTCAAAATTCATAAGTAGCGCAAAATAAGTCATAATTTAAAAGACTAACAAGTGTTAACCTTAGAATATTGGTCAATTAAATACTAAATAAGGCTTCATTTTATCAATCACCCCAGGATCAAGGTTATGGATGCGGGCTAAGCTTTCCAGCGAGTCGAAAGCCCCGTGCATGGACCGGTAGGCGACTAGCGCATTAGCTGCCTGCCACCGGATGTAAGGATGTGTTGTCAACTCCTCTTTATCGGCAGTATTGATATCAATCTTCCTTACCAGGCTGCTGTCACACCTGAGCATCGGGCTGATTCTCCGGAACACCGAATCTTTTAAGCCATACACTTCTCCAATCTGTTTAACGGAATAAAAACCGCCAAGCTTTTGCCTGAACAACACTATGCGCGCGGCCAACTTGCTGCCGATGCCGGGAAGTGCAATGAATGCGGAGGTATCTGCGGTGTTGATGTCGATAACCGGGCGGTGGCGATAGCTATTTCGCGGAACATACCGGTTGGGCGACCCGTCTTTTTTATTTGACTCACCTGATCGCGATGACACCCTACGTTCGGGTGCGCGCTTCGGGTGTTCTCTCCCGTGGTTTTCGCCGCCGGCAGTATCCCGGTAATACGTAAACGAGGTACTTTCTTTTGTGCGCAGCATTTCAATGCGCTTTTCCGAAACCTTTACCACATCGGGAGGCTCGTGAAATAAGAATTTGGGAAGAAGGGCCACAGCCAGTGCTATTGTTACCAGCACGATGATACCATTCCTTTCTTTTCTGGTAAACGATAAATATTCCTTGCCACTCATAATCATTGATTTTAGTGCAAGGTATATCTGCAACGGAGCGGGTCAATACGTATTATCCGGATAAATCACAGTGAAATCACCAGTCCATCGTACGCTAATTCAACACGATCGGGCAGTTCATTATTGATTTCTTCATGAAGTCCCATTTGATGACTAAGATGAGTAAAGTAAGTTTTGGCCGCATCGATTTCCTGCGAAACTTTTATGGCCTCATCCAACGTAAAATGGGAGATGTGTTTTTCTTTCCTGAGGGCGTTAAGTGCGAGCACTTCCGTGCCTTTTATTTTTTCCATCTCTGCCGGTTCGATCCGGTTCGCATCGGTGATGTAGGTGAACTTTCCGAAGCGAAATCCCATTACCGGCATTTTCATGTGCCACACCATGACAGGAAGAACCGGAATATCGCCCACAACAAACGGTTCATAATCTATCGTGTTCAGTTTTATCTCGGGAACACCGGGATATTTTGTGTCGGCAAAAGCGTAAGGGAATTCACGGATCAGCACTTCCTGTGTCATTTCATTGGCATACACTTCCATTGGTTTTCCGCTGAAAAAATTATAGGCGCGAACGTCGTCCAGTCCTGCCACGTGGTCCTTGTGTGGATGGGTAAATATGATCGCATCGAGATTTTTTACTTCTGCCCTTAGCATCTGGTAACGGAAGTCGGGGCCCGTATCTACCACCAGTGTTGTGGTGGCCGAGCGGACAAGCAGGCTCGAACGCAGCCGTTTGTCTTTCTTGTTAGTTGACCTGCAAACGATGCAATCACATGCTATCATCGGAATACCGCCACTGGTGCCGGTTCCAAGAAAAGTAAATGTCAGGGGAGGATATGCCACTATCAAATCTAACTAAAATCACGCTTTAGCGTGGATCTGTTCCAAAGTTTTACGGCCTTCAGGCGAAAGGTTTTCGGGATCACCCGCAACCTTGGGGATAATATCCAGAAGAGCGTTAATGCGCCCTTCCATCTGCAGAAATTTGTTGAGCACCACCACCTTCTTCTGTTCGAGTATGCAGTAGCCGCTCTGAAATGTGCCGCGTTCATAGCGGATGACATAACTCACTTCAGCCAGCAGCTCTTCAAGCTTGTCGAGCGTATGTTGGGTGTATTTCATCAGGCACGAAGATAACTTATTTATTCGTCATCCTTATCACGGGAATGATCATCTCTTCCAGGCTTACGCCTCCGTGCTGAAATGTGTTGCGGTAATAATTCACATAATAATTGTAGTTATTAGGATAACACAGGAACACATCTTCTTTCGCAAAAATATACGATGAATTGACGGTGGGTACCGGCAGGCCCGCCTCGCGCGGATCGCGGAAAGCCAGCACATCGCGGGGCTCGTAATTGAGGTTGCGGCCATGCTTGTACCTGAGATTGGTGGTCGTTTGTTTGTCGCCAATAACTTTAACCGGCGACTTCACGCGCACGCTGCCGTGGTCGGTGGCGAGAATGAGATTCATCTTCTTCTCCGAAACTTTTTTGAGCGCCTGGTGAAGCGGTGAGTGTTCGAACCAACTGCGGGTAACCGACCTGTAGCTTGCCTCGTCGCCGGCGAGTTCCTTGAGTATCTCCATCTCCGTGCGTGCATGGCTGAGCATGTCCACAAAATTGTAAACAATGATGTTCAGATCGTTGCCCATCAGGTTGTGAATATTATTCACCAGATCCTGGCCCGCCTGGTAGTTCAGCACTTTCGTGTACGAAAATTTTACGTCGTCTTTTTTCAGCCTTTTCAACTGCGACCTGAAAAATTCCTCTTCGTTAAGATTCTTGCCGCCTTCGTCATCGTCGTTTCGCCATTGTGCATGAAACATTTTTTCAATATCCACGGGCATCAGCCCGGCAAACAGCGCGTTGCGGCTGTATTGGGTGGCGGTGGGAAGGATGCTGTAAAACGTATCTTCCTCCATGATCCTGAAAGTGTCGGCAAAAATCGGCTGAATGGCCTTCCACTGGTCGAACCGCAGGTTGTCGATCACCACAAAAAAAGTGGGCAGCCCTTTTTCGATGTGCGGGAGCACTTTGAATTTGACGAGGTTGTGCGACATAACCGGGCCGATTCCGGATTTTGGATCCACCCATTTTGAATAGTTCCGCGAAACAAACTTGAAGAATTCCGTATTGGCTTCGCTTTTTTGCGCGTGCAGCACGTCGGTCATTTCAGGGCTGTCGCTTTTTTCCATTTCCAGCTCCCAGTAAACAAGTTTTTTGTAAATGTCCATCCATTCGTTGTGGTCGGGATTGCTGTTAAGGGCCATGAACAGGTTGCGGAACTGCTGTTGATAGGCGGTGGTCGTTTTCTCTGCAACGAGGCGCTTGTTATCTATTATCTTCTTCAGGCTAAGCAGCACCTGGTTGGGGTTAACGGGCTTGATGAGGTAATCGGTGATCTGGCTGCCGATGGCATCGTCCATCAAATTTTCCGTCTCATTTTTAGTGATCAGGACCACCGGCGTATGCATGGTCACTTCCTTTATCTTGGCAAGCGTTTCCAGGCCGGTGATGCCGGGCATAGTTTCGTCGAGCAGCACCACATCAACGGGGTTCTCCCTGATGAAATCGACGGCATCGAAGCCGTTTGTCAACGCGCTTACCTCATAGCCCTTATTCTTCAGAAATATAATCTGCGACTGCAGGTTTTCAATTTCATCATCCACCCAAAGAATTTTACCAAGAGCCATAGGGAAATGTATTGATTTATTGGCAAGCCACCTCTTACAAGCTACAAATTAATAAACCCTTATCGTACTTTTGCCAACTCTGCTTCCGCTTATTTAACAAACCAACAACAGGAATGGCCGACCGCCGCAGAAAAATCATCAATGATCCCGTACACGGTTTTATCACTATCGATCATCCACTGGTCGCAGCGATCATCGCGCATCCGTTTTACCAGCGGCTGCGCAGAATAAACCAGATGGCATTTGCACATCTTGTTTATCCCGGCGCCATTCATACGCGCCTTCATCATTCGCTCGGCGCCTTTCATCTCATGGGAAATGCACTTGCCGAACTGCGAAGCAAAGGCATAGACATCACCCCCGATGAGGAGGTTGCCGCAAAGGTCGCCATATTATTGCATGACGTTGGCCATGCCCCTTTTTCGCACGCCCTCGAAAAGATTTTGATCCACGGCGTTCATCACGAAACGATTTCGCTGCTGATCATGAAACAGTTGAATGAGGAATTCGACGGACAGCTTGCCACCGCCATTTCCATCTTTACGGGACAGTACCATAAGCACTTTCTGCATCAGTTGGTGTCGGGCCAGCTCGACGTTGACCGGCTCGACTACCTGACGCGCGACAGTTTTTTTACCGGCGTGTCGGAAGGCGTGGTAGGTTACGACCGTATCATTAAAATGCTCACCGTACACGATGGCGAGTTGATGGTGGAAGAAAAGGCCATTTATTCCATCGAGAAGTTCCTGGTGGCGAGGCGGCTGATGTACTGGCAGGTTTACCTGCATAAAACGGTAGTGGGTGCAGAGATGATGCTGGTGAATATCGTAAGGAGGGCAAAGGAGCTGCTGAAGAACGGCTCGGAGGTACATTCCACGTCCATATCATTCGATTATTTTCTGA
>CBIGXK010000259.1:0-5802 GCA_966193805.1 uncultured bacterium
ATTGCGCTTCGCGCAAAACTTAAAACCGTCTTCCGTCAAAACCTAAACCCTACCCCCACTTTAAATCCACGATTGAAGGATTCGAGGTGGCTGTTTTTATCGAGCCGGCTTAGTCCGTGATCATAAGAAGCGTTAATAGAAAATCCGTTATCGAACGTGTAAGCCGCACCACCGGTGATTCCAAAATCAGCCTGGTTAAAATTATCGGTAACATCCACGGTTGTCTTGAACAGTGAAATACCTAACAACCCTGCATCCATTTTAAGATTACTCTTTACGAGGTAAGAAAGCTGCGGACCCGCATACACCTGCAATCCTTTGGCAACCTCAGCCTTCAGCACAACAGGTATGTCAATGTAGTGCGACCTTAGATCCGCCTTCACGCCCGCGCCCAAAAAATCAAGCTTATCGGCATTTACCTGGCCCTTCACCGAGTAACCCTTCTGAGAGTAATAAACACCGGGCTGGATAGAAAACACCCCTCCAAGCGGCATCTCCACAAATCCGCCGGCATAAACGCCATTAAGCGGACGGGTAGTAAGCATCCCATCAGAAAATTCGAGAAGATCGTTGAAGCTATTGACGACGTCACCCTTCCAGGAGGAATGACTCAGGCCGGCACTCACGCCGTACCTCAACTGTGCCTGTACATTAGTAGCTGCAAAAAATAAGATTATTGCTGTAAGTGTGTAGATCTTTTTCATGATATATTGAACAAGAGATTTTAGGAACCTGCTCAATATATTCGACCGAAATTTTTGCTGAAGTAAAATTTGCTTTATCCAAAACTTTGTTAAAGGCTCACGCCGGGCCTTTCATCACAACCTTACCTGCGGTCTTGCCTGTTTCGATCATTTTGTGGGCCTGCTTCACTTCTTCAAATGAAAATACTTTTGCGATGCGGGAGTGCAGCTTGCCCGCAGCAAACAGGTCCGACAAACTGATAATATCAGCTTCATTCGAATTAACAAGAAAAAATATTCCCTTCTTATTTTGCGCAGCAGCCTTCCCGCCTACCGATTCGCTCACACCGCTCGGCAAACTAATAATCGTACCTCCTTCTTTTAACACTTTTAGCGAACGGTCAATATGATCGCCGCCGATTGCATCGATGATCACATCCACCTGCGGCGATACCTCCTCAAAAGGTTTTGCCTGGTAGTCGATGTGCTGATCGGCGCCCAACGACAGCACGAAGTCGCGGTTGGCAGCCGACGAGGTGCCGATCACATAGGCGCCGAGATGTTTCGCCATCTGAACGGCATAGTGACCCACTCCACCGGAAGCTGCATGAATCAATAGTTTTTGTCCCTTTTGCACACCGGCCCGGCGGGTGAGCGCCTGCCACGCAGTTATGGCGGCAATCCCGGCTGCTGCAGCTTCTTCGTGTGAAACATTACCGGGTTTATGCGCAAGGTGAGCAGCAGGCGCCGCCACATATTCGGCATACGCTCTGCCATGACCGGGTATGTGTATCATTCCAAAAACTTCATCACCTTCCGAAAACCTGGTAACCGCCTCACCTGTTTCCAGCACCACGCCCGAAATATCCCATCCCAGTATCATGGGCGGATCTTCTTTCAGTCGTGCGGCCTGCCCCTTGCCGTTCCTCGTTTTCACGTCAACAGGATTGATGCCAATGGCACTTATCTTCACTAACACCTCATCGTCCCGAACGGAGGGCCTGGGCACATCGGAATAAATTAAATTTTCGGCTCCGCCGAATGATTGCAGGACTATCGCACGCATCTTGAAAAGTTAAAAGTTAAAAGTTAAACCTTAAAAGTAATATTCTTCGCGTTTCAAATAGATTCGCGTTTCACAATTCTGTACCAGGATACTTTCGAAAATTAATTGAGTTTAATCTGGCGCTCAGGTTTTAACTTTTAATTTTTAACTTTTAACTTCCCCGATGCTCTCGAGAAGAAAATTCCTCATATTATCCGGCGGAGCCTTCCTCACGAACCTGTCACGGCCCGGCAGAGTGGTTACCGTCAGCGGTTCCACCGACGCCTACAATCTCGGCAAAACACTTGTTCATGAGCACGTACTGGTCGATTTTATCGGCGCCGACCAAATCAATGAAAACCGTTGGGACAAGATAGACGTAATGAACAGGGTGATGCCCTACCTGGCAGAAGCCAGGGCGCTCGGGGTAAAAACCATCGTTGAGTGCACCCCTTCTTTCCTCGGCAAAGATGTGCGTTTGCTCAAAATGCTTGCAGATAAAACACAGATGCATTTCATTACGAATACCGGATATTACGGCGCCAACAAAAACAAATACCTGCCTCAATGGGCGTTCAGGGAAACTGCGGAGCAACTCGCAGCACGATGGAATGATGATTTTGATTACGGTATTGAAGGCACAAATATTCGGCCGGGATTTATCAAAATCGGTGTTGATGCGCGACCAGAAGGATTGTCGGATATTCATCGTAAACTGGTAAGGGCGGCCGCTTTAACTCACCTGAAGACCGGTCTCACCATTTACTGCCACACGGGCCCGGGAAACGCCGCGATGGAAGAAATAGATATCCTGAAAAAAGAAAAGGTGCATCCATCGGCATTGGTATGGGTGCATGCACAGGGCGAAAAAGATAAAAGTTTACACATTAAGGCAGCGAAGATGGGCACTTGGGTGAGCCTCGACGGCATCACGTCGAACTTTGAAGATTATGCAGACTCGATAACCAGGTTGAAAAATGCAGGCCTGCTGGATCGCGTACTCATTTCGCATGATGCGGGATATTACAAACCCGGCGAAAAAGATGGCGGAGCGTTTACACCCTATACGGCGATTTTTAAAAACCTGCTGCCAATTTTGGAATCAAAGGGATTTAATAAAAGGGATATTAGGCAACTGCTCGTCAAAAATCCGCGCGAAGCGCTGTCATTGCGCGTAAGAAAATTCAGGGGATAATTATTTTCATTCAAATAATTGCCCTAAATTCGTCGCCCTTTTTCAAAATCTAATGACTGAGACCACATATACCGGAAAATCTCCGAACTGGTTTAGTCTGCTCAAAGACGCCATACGCGGCGAGGAGATGGACTACACCAGCGGAAGCCTGCGCAAGGCGGTGATCATGCTGGCCATCCCCATGATGCTGGAGATGATCCTGGAATCGGTATTTGCGGTGGTTGACCTTTACTTCGTTGGCCACCTTCCTAACAGCAGCGTTGCAGTGCAGGTAGTGGGGCTTACCGAATCGGTACTCACCATTATTTATTCGCTGGCTATTGGCATGAGCATGGCGGCAACGGCTGTTGTGGCGAGGCGGGTGGGTGAAAAAAATCCGGACGCGGCGGCGCATGCGGGTGTTCAGGCGCTGTTGGTAGCAATAGTGTTAACGGCGGTGCTCAGTCTTGCAGGATTTGTATTTGCGAAGGAGATATTGTTGCTGATGGGCGCCAGCGAAGGCGCGGCGCAGGAAGGAACGGCGTTCGTACAGATCATGATGGGTGGAAGTGTCGTGATCATGTTGCTGTATCTAATCAACGGTATATTTCGCGGCGCGGGCAATGCGGCGATAGCCATGAAAAGTTTATGGCTCGCAAACCTCTGCAACATCATATTGTGTCCTGTTTTGATCAGGGGGCTCGGGCCGGTACCGGCGTTCGGCTTAACAGGTGCGGCGATGGCCACAACTATTGGAAGGGGCTTTGGCGTGGCCTACCAGGCGTATTATCTACTCAATGGAAAGGGGCTGCTCAAAATAAAGGCCCGGCATTGGCGCATAGACATCCCTGTTATTAATTCGATTGTGAAGATAGCCACGCCTGCGGTGTTTCAATTTGTGATTGCATCCTGCAGTTGGATATTTCTCGCGAATCTTGTGGCCACTACCGGTGGTGACGAGGGATCGGCCGGATTTCAGACGGCCATGCGGCTGATGATGTTTTTTATCTTCCCGGCGTGGGGCATGAGTAATGCGGCGGCAACTCTTGTAGGACAAAACCTTGGTGCGGAGAAGCCGGAAAGAGCCGCGGAGTCGGTATTCAAGACGATGAAGTACAACATTATTTTCATGGCGCTGATTACCGTGTTTACGTTTACACTGGGAGAGTGGTTTATTTCTTTCTTCACGAATGACGTTGCCGTGCAGCGCATTGCCGTGGATGCGATCCGGATCGTTAGCCTGGGTTATATTTTTTACGGCATCGGCATGGTGATGATGAATGCGTTTAATGGTGCGGGCGACACTTGGACGCCGACGTGGATCAATTTAATTGGATTCTGGTTTTTTCAGATTCCCCTGGGCTATGTGCTCGCGAAGTTTTTGAATATGGGGCCGGAGGGTGTATTTATCGCGATTCCTGTTGCGGAAACATGCATCGCTATTGCGGCGTTTCTTGTTTTCAGAAAAGGAAGGTGGAAGTTGAAGAAGGTGTGATTTATTGTCCACCCCCGGCGCTCCGCGCCACCCCCGCCAGCGGGGGATATTCGCACCTTTTGCATTGTCGCGAGCTCACCTCCGGAGCGGGCCACGTATCCCCCTCCGGAGGGGGTGGTCCCGAAGGGACCGGGGGAGGACCAGCGGCGGAAACCCTTTGCAACTTACCTACTACCCACTACCCACTACCTCTCCCCCTCAACCTTCTCCCCTCCAACAATAATCTCCCGCTCCGCGGTTTGTGCAATGTAAGTGCTCATCTTCTTACCCATCTCCTTTTCATAATTAATTCCCAGGTATTCCACCAATTCGGTAATGGCGCCGTTACGTATGATGTTGATGGTGCAGCCGCCAAAACCTCCTCCCATCATCCTCGCGCCCACCACCAGCGGGTTGTGCATCACCGACTCAACGAGCCAGTCGAGTTCGGGACAACTCACTTCGTATTCCCTGCTCAATCCCACATGGCTCCTCACCATCAGTTCACCCAACCCCTGGATGTTCCCGTTCTTAAGGTGATCGGCAGCCTGCTGTACACGGTCATTCTCTTCCACCACATACCTGCAGCGCTGCAATATCAACGGGTCGGTAACATATTTTTCAAGCAGGGGAACAGTAACATCACGGAGACTCTTTACACCCTCCACATGCGCCGCCACCATTTCCACGCCTTTCGCGCATTCTTCGCGCCTCGTGTTGTACGCCGTGGAGGCAAGCGAATGTTTTACATTGGTATTCAGCAGCACTATTTTAAATCCCTCGAGCACCAGGGGCACCTCTTCGTATTCAAGGGAGCGGCAATCCAGTTTCAGCGCATGGTCCTTTGTGCCGAAAACACTCGCAAACTGGTCCATAATGCCGCACTGCACGCCGGGAAACGTGTGCTCGGCAAGCTGGCTGAGCTTTGCAATGTCGAATTTGGATAAATTAAGGTTGAACAATTCATTCAGTGCGGCGCATACGGCACACTCGATGGCGGCCGAGGATGTCAGCCCGGCACCTACCGGCACATCGCCGGTAACGACCATGTTAATCCCTCCAACAGGTAAATTTCTTTTTACGAGCTGGTCCACCACACCGAGCACATAATTCGTCCAGCTATCCTTAATCGGTTTGATATCGCTGATGGCAACATCAAAGCGTTCATTAAATTCTTTGGCGTAAAGTGAAATTTGCCTGTCCTCTCTCTTCGTTACGGCCACCTGCCCAAACCGGTCGATCGCCGCAGGCAACACAAAACCGTCGTTGTAGTCTGTATGTTCGCCGATAAGGTTTATTCTCCCCGGCGATTTTACCTGTACTGTTGCGCTGCCGCCGAATATTTCTTCAAAGATTGTTTTGATCATGTGGGCTTCAATGTGCTATTCAGCGCGAAGATATTGATCTGGCCAAAACCAATTAACAA
>CBIGXK010000260.1:0-5798 GCA_966193805.1 uncultured bacterium
TAATTAATCAATGACTACACCACGCAGATCAGTATTGAAAAAGCTGATGGCCTCAGTCGCAGGGCTCACAGGATTCGGACTCGCAGCCAAAGCTATGGACAACAGTTCAGCTCCACGAAAAGAAGCAGGTAACATCACTTACGACGACCAGGATGTGCCGTTGTTCTCGGGTCATACAAAATTCAATGGCCTGGTTTATATCGCAGGCAAGGGGGCGCATTTCGAGGGCGACATCAAGTCGCACACCGACCATGTGCTGAAGGAACTGGAAGCCGAGCTGAAAAAAGCAGGTTCATCGATGGAAAAAGTGCTCAAAGTAAATGTTTATCTGAACGATATTGCTGACTACAAAGGCATGAACGAGGTTTACAAGGGCCGTTTCGGAAAGAAACCGCCGGTTCGTACCACTGTGGCCGTTGCCAAGGGTGGCGTTCCGGGAGATTCTCTTGTAGAGATCGACTGCATTGCTTACGAGTAAAATGCCACGCATTTTTTAGCAGAACATCCGAAAAAACGGATGTTGGCTGCCGCATAAAAATTCTCCCGCGGCCCGCTGGGGCCGCGGACTTTTTAACTAGCGCCTCCGAAGCTCACAAAAACAATTAGCAATAACGACTTAGTATGGGTAATGAAGCCTGGTCGGCAAAATTTCGCAACCAAAAAATAACAACAGGTATTGGCGGCTTAATTCTTTTGTCAATATTCTTTGTGCAATGCAGCTCACCTGCAAAAAAAGAATCCAACAGCCGGAGGTGGAGGGCTCCGGAAGAAGCAAACGACCTCAAAAATCCCCTGGCCTCCAATACAATTGCCGCCGAACAAAAAGGCAAGGAGCTCTACGACATGTATTGCTGGTCGTGCCACGGCCAGTACGGCTTCGGCGATGGCGCCGCAGGGGGATCGCTGGGCCAGCGCCCCGCAAATTTTCACGACCGCCGCGTAAAGAACCAGTCGGATGGCGCCCTTTTTTGGAAAATGAGTAATGGCCGCGGCAATATGCCTCCCTTCAAAGATGCCCTCACCGAAGAACAGCGCTGGCAGCTTGTTTCGTACATCAGGAAGTTCACCATACGCGAACCGGTGCTGCAGTTTCCAAAACCGTTGCGCCCCGACATTAAGATAAGTCATTTGATGTACGTTGATTCGATGGCCGTGCGCCTTTTGCAGCATCCCGTTTCAAAGGACCTTTATTACACCACTTTCGATGGAAATGTATTCATGGTAAAGGACCTGGAAACAAAACCCACCTCTGTCAAAGTATTATCTGCAAAAGATCATGGTATCAGCCGCCTGCAGGGAGCCATCTTTCATAACAACCAATTGTTCCTTTGCGGCAACGTGGATCTCGACAATAAAATGGGTACGAGCGGCAGAATGGTTCGTTTTCAGGTAGACAGCAATAAGGCCGGCAACATGACGGTTGTTTTCAACACCGTGGGTTATGGATCGAACCAAACGATCTACGACCATGGATGGAACGCACTTGCCGTAAGCGACGATGGTAAATATATTTTCGTGAACAGCGGCGCACGCACCGACCATGGCGAGGTGCAGGATAACAATGGCCGTTACCCGAATGCACGAGACAATGCGCTTACCAGTAAAATATTCCGCTTTCCGATAGATGCGAAAGATTTGACGCTGCCCGATGACATGAACAAGTTGAAGGCCGATGGATATCTTTATGCACAGGGCATTCGCAATGCTTACGACATGGCGGTGGATGGCTCGGGCAACCTGTTTGCCGTGGTCAACTCCTCCGATTACGATAATCCTGAAGATATGTTTTGGGTGAGAGAAGGGCATCACTACGGCTTTCCGTGGGTGATGGGCGGCATAGAGAATCCTCAGCAGAACCGCGACTGGAAACCCGATCCTGACACGGATCCGTATATTAACAGGTTCTCCCATTCATGGCAGGTGAAATACTTTCATAACGATACGAGCTTCCCGCAAATTCCCGCAGGCGTGAAATTTTCCCCCGGCGTGCAGAACCTCGGTCCCGATGCAAATGAATATCGCGGCCACTCGGGTAAAGTGCTCGATGGCGACATTACCGGCGTTGCAGTAAGCACCTTCACCCCGCATTGCTCCCCGCTCGGATTGTTCTTCGACACGAAAAAAGTACTTGGCGGAGATTTGAAAGGTGATGGATTTGTGATCCGGTACACCAACGGCCGGAGAGGGTCCATGATGGGCGCATTTACCCAGGAAGGATCGGACCTGCTAAACCTTTCCATGACCTACGACCCTGCGGCCGATAATTATTTCACCACAACAAAGCGCATCGTTGAAGGATTCAATGAACCTGTTGACGCGATACTCGTGGGTAATGACGTGTATGTGATCGAATACAGCGGCGAGAAGGGAAACATCTGGAAGATTACGCTTCCGGGAGAGAAAAATAAAAAGTAAAAGATAAAATATATACTGATGAAAAAAATATTCCTCTTTACACTGCTGTTATTTGCCGGCATTGCTGCTGTGAGGTCCCAGGATTACAATATTGTGATCAAGGGCGGACATGTTATTGACGCGAAAAATAATATTGATGCCGTGATGGACGTGGCCATCAAAGACGGGAAAATTGCGAAGGTCGCAAAGAACATCGATGCAAAGGGAGCCGTACAGGTGGTGGATGCAAAGGGCCTGTATGTTGTGCCCGGCTTGATCGACCTGCACACCCACGTGTTTTTTGGAACGGAAGAGGGCCACGGCTACAGCAATGGTTCGTCTGCACTGCCGCCCGATGGATTCACCTTCAGGGTGGGCGTTACCACCGTGGTGGATGCGGGCGGTTCCGGATGGAAGAGCTTCCCCACATTTAAGAAAAACGTCATTGATCATTCCCGTACACGCGTGCTGGCGATGCTGAATATTGTTGGCGAAGGCATGAGGGGCGGTCCCTACGAGCAGGATGTTCGCGACATGGACAGCAAGATGACGGCGTCAGTTGCAAAACAGTATCCCGACATTATCGTGGGCGTAAAGCTTGCACATTTCGAGGGCCACGACTGGACGCCTGCCGACAGAGCGGTGGAAGCCGGACGCCAGGCCAATATTCCCATCATGGTCGATTTCGGCGGCAGCCATCCGCCGCTGTCAATTGAAGAGTTGTTCATGAAGCATCTTCGCCCCGGCGACATCTTCACGCACGCTTTCGGACAGCTCGGCAGCCGTGAATTCATTGTTGATACCAACACAAATAAAGTGAAATCATTTGTGTACGAAGCCCGGAAAAGAGGAATCATTTTCGATGTGGGTTACGGCGGCATCAGCTTTGCTTTCTCGCAGGCGATACCTGCTATAAAAAGCGGATTTTATCCCAACTCCATCAGTACCGATCTTCACATTGGCAGCATGAATGCGGCGATGAAGGACCAGCTCACCACAATGTCTAAATTCCTGGCAATGGGAATGGATCTTAAAAGCGTGATCACGGCATCAACATGGCACCCTGCACAAATCATCAAAAGAGAAGAATTGGGTAACTTGTCGCCCGGTTCAGAAGCCGACGTGGCGATACTGAACCTGCGCAAAGGAAAATTCGGGCTTTTTGATTATACAGGATACAAAATTGAAACAGATAAAAAGCTCGAGTGTGAAATGACGATCAGAGGCGGCAGGATCGTTTACGATCTGAATGGTATTGCCACTCCGATCATTGCACCGAGAAGGTCGCGTGAACATTAATCTTATAAAGTTTGCACATGAAATCAGCGTTCATTTGTTTTTTGTCAGTGGTATTTTGTATTCAGTCGGCGTTGGCGCAGACAATTTCCAAAGAAGAAATGATCTTCCTCACTTCCGAATGGAAAGGTGAGCGTTTCAGCGATGGCCGCCCGAAAATATCGGACGACCTCCTTAATCGCGCCAGGAACGTTGGTATCGAGGAAGCATGGCAGGTCATGAAAAATGACGGGTACGTGAACCAGTTTGAAGGCAACTGGAAAAGAGTGGATGACACCACCAAGATCGTGGGCCGCGCGCTCACCGCCCGGTTCATGCCCAGCCGTCCTGATATCGAAAAAAATATCAAGGAGAGAGGCAACAAGCAGGGCCGCATCGGCAATACCAATGCATGGCCGATAGACATGCTCACCAAGGGTGACGTGTATGTGGCGGATTGCTTTGGCAAAATCGACGGTGGTACGCTCATTGGCGACAACCTCGCGAATTCGATATATGCCAAGTCTGGCAACGGCGTCATCTTCGACGGCGCGGCCAGGGATCTGGCAGGATTGAGTGATATCAAAGGGTTTAACGCGTTCGTTCGCGACTTCGATCCATCGTTCCTCGAAAATGTGGTGCTGATGGGTTTGAACACTCCGATACGCATCGGCAGGGCCATCGTGCTGCCCGGCGACCTGGTGATCACCGAAAGGGAAGGCGTGCTGTTTATACCTGCGCACCTGGCCGAGAAAGTGATCAGCACCGCAGAATTCATCGGCCTGCGAGATCAGTTCGGTCATGCAATGCTGAGATCGGGTAAATATACCCCCGGCCAGATCGACAGCGAGTGGACGCCCGCCCTCAAGGATGAATTCATGAAGTGGATCAGCGCAAACGTTAAAGATGTGAAGCTTACCCGCGCCCAGTTGGAAGAGTTTATGAAGAAAAGAACCTGGTAGCGCTCAACAGTTACAACAATTGATTGCGAACCATGAAGATGTATAAGCTGATACTTATAATAGCGGTAGCCTGCCTGGTGGCGGCGCTGGTTATGGTGGTATCGGGGCGCACAGAACAGGCAGGGCCATTATTCATCACTTTTTTTCTGGCACTTGCGATTTCTTTCCGGGGCTATCCTTCGTTGAAAGGGTTTTCCTATACGGTGATCATCTTCGCAGCAGTTACCACAGCATTATATTATCCGGGTCCTTTTGTGGAGATCAATGGTTTTAAACTGGCCGCATTGATCACACCGCTTCTTCAGTTGATCATGTTCGGCATGGGAACAAGCATGAGCATCCGCGATTTTGCAGGCGTGGTAAAAATGCCGAAAGGCGTATTTATCGGTGTCACCAGTCACTTTATTATCATGCCGCTGTTGGGCTTTACGCTTGCGCACCTTAGCGGCTTTTCTCCCGAGATTGCTGCGGGCATCATCCTTATCGGCTGCTCGCCTAACGGGATGGCATCGAATGTTATCTCCTACCTGGCCAAGGCCAACCTTGCTCTTTCCATCACCATCACCGCGGTATCTACAATGCTGGCGCCTTTTATTACGCCGATGCTGATGAAAATGCTTGCTGGCGCTTACATCGAGATCAACGTGCTGGATATGATGTGGGACATCACCAAGATCGTGATCATCCCGATCGCCGCGGGCCTCGTCTTCAACAGGTTTTTCAGCGGTAAAGTTGCCTGGCTCGACAAAGCGATGCCCCTGGTGTCCATGACGAGCATTGCACTGATCATCGTTGTGATTACTGCGGCGGGAAGAGACAGCCTTCTCAACATCGGCCCTGCGCTGGTGCTGATCGTTCTCATTCACAATTTATGCGGTTACACGCTGGGGTACTGGTCGGGACGCCTTTTCAAAATGGATGAACGCGATTGCAGAACGATGGCGATAGAGGTAGGAATGCAAAATGGAGGGCTCGCATCGGGACTTGCAAAGGGTATGGGTAAGATTGCGACTGTAGGACTTGCTCCCGCGATATTTGGGCCGTTGATGAATGTTACCGGTTCTATTTTGGCTTCATACTGGCATCGCAAGCCACCGAAGGAAACAGAGGAGCAGCGTCAACTGAATGAGTTTCATATGGCGAAGGGGCATTGAGGGGAGAGGGGAG
>CBIGXK010000261.1:0-5777 GCA_966193805.1 uncultured bacterium
GCATAACGTCTCCATCCTCGCTTCGGATTCGTTCCGCGGGCGCATGCCATTTACGCCGGGAGAGAAGATGACTGTGGATTTTTTGCAGCGTCGCTTTCAGCAAGTGGGTCTTGAACCCGGCAACGGCACAAGCTTTACGCAGGAAGTGCCGATGGTAAGCATTGTTGCCAAAGCGGATCCCACGATGCACGTGAAAACAAAGGACGATAATTTTTTCCTGCAGGCATTCAGCGAATATGTGATATGGACGGATAAGACGGATGAACACATCAGCCTCGAAAATACTCCGGTAATTTTTGCGGGCTATGGCGTGGTGGCGCCTGAGTACAACTGGAACGACTATGAAGGAATTGACGTAAAAGGTAAGGTTGTATTGGTGATGGTAAACGATCCGGGCTTCTGGAACAAAGATACCACCCTGTTCAAAGGGAGAACGATGACATACTACGGACGGTGGACCTATAAATTTGAAGAGGCCGCGAGGCAGGGCGCGAAGGGATGCCTGGTCATTCACAGAACTTCTGCGGCGGGATATCCTTTCACCGTGGTGCAAAACGGATTTAACTCCGCAAGGCTGCAACTGGACGACCGCGGTAAAAACGTTTCCAACTGCGATGCCATCGGATGGATAAAAGACACTGCCGTGAACAGGCTGTTCGCGGCAGCCGGCTACGACTCCACCTTGTTTGAAAAGGCCAACCACCGTGGTTTCAAGGCAGTGCCGCTTGATATGACGTTCTCTACATCCATGCGCGTAAAGGCAGTGTATGATAAGTCCCTGAACGTGGTTGGCAAAATCGAAGGCTCGAAACGGCCCGATGAAGTAATCATCTACACATCGCATTGGGATCATCTTGGCGTAAACATACCCGATGAAACCGGCGACTCGATCTACAATGGGGCGCTGGACAACGCTACGGGTGCCGCCGGTTTGATTGAACTCGCAAGGGCATTCAACAGCCTCTCCGAAAAGCCTGAACGCACTATCCTGTTTCTTGCGGTTACCGGTGAAGAGCAGGGGTTGCTGGGATCAAAATATTACACCGAAAATCCCATCTATCCCATTGAAAAAACGGTGGCGGAAATCAATATTGACGTGCTCAATAATTTCGGTGTAACGAAAGATGTTGTTGTGGTGGGGCTCGGGCAATCGGAACTGGAAGATTATCTCCGCGATGCTGTAGAAAAAGTGGGTGGTTATGTAGTAGGGGAAAGTACGCCCGAAACCGGCGGTTACTTTCGTTCGGATCATTTCAACTTTGCAAAAGTGGGCATTCCCGCACTTTACATGGGAAGCGGTATTGACCTTGCGGGAAAAGGAAAAGAATATGGGCAGAAACTGAAGGACGAATTTGTATCTAAAAATTATCACCGCCCCTCCGACGAGTTAATGGATAATTGGAAGATGGATGGCGCCGTGCGCGACCTGCGATTATTATTTAATGTAGGAAAAAAACTGGCATTTGAAACGACGTGGCCGCATTGGAAGGAAGGATCCGAGTTTCGTGCTGTCAGGGAAAAGCAGCAGGTTCCCAAATAAATGCCTAATGCTGTAACCTCCATCAGCAAACCGTCGTCTAACGGTGAATATTGAGCTACGATCATGGCCCTGCAGTGCGTCCCAAAACTGATAAATAATTCCCAAAATGAAACCATTTCATCAGCATTGAATGCTGAAACCCGCACTGGGTGTGCATTTCATAATTGGCACACACATTGAAAATACAGTGCAGGTTTTTCATAGGATATTGGATTTAAAACACGGCCCGGATGTCTATCCGGGCCTCGTTGTTTATGGCAATAGTTATCATGCGTCCGCTTCACCGAGTCCGGTAAACACCTGCAACAGCGAACCGAGTGTTGACGGGAAAGAGAGCCCATCAGGATCGGCAAGGTCGCGATGCGGATAACTGGAAGCTGGTATCGGATCCTGCCCGGTCACTTTTCCATCAAATAAACCTTCTATCAGTCCCGAGCCGCCCTGTTCGAGCATGTCGGCAACTGCGAAATAGGCTTCCTGCAGGCCCGCCAGCCTCGCTACATTGGGATGCGCGACTGCCGCTGCAGGTCCACCTGGCAGGGGAGTTGTTCCCAGGTGATTTTCCATCAGTTTTCTTCTCACCCTTCTTATTTCTTTGCTTCTGCCCGCTTCAATATCGCGGTTAAAGCAAATAAGCGACAGGTTTCCATCAAACATAAATCCCCTTCTTGTAAAACTGCCGCTGCCGGCAAACAACCACATGTCGTCGACGATCACAACAGTATGCATTAAGCGGACCGGCCTGCCCGGAAAACCGATGGGATGAAATAATTGCACACGGCCCGGTCCGGCGCTTTTCAGTGCATTAAACGCTTTTATCCTGCGGTCATACGCGCGCGCGGCGAAACTTTCATAGCCCGGGCCAACGGGGAACTCTTTATTAACGGCGATCAACACACGAAGGCCGGGCTTTTCTTCCAGTTGTTTGGCGATCAGCGATACGATATCGGTTTCTTTATTTGGCGGATCGTTGGCGTTATCCGTATCAGCGGGATTATTGGGCTTATAGTCTGTGAAGGAAAAAGCACTGGTTTCAATGTAGATCAGCTCTTTTGCCGCAGCGATTGCAGAGCGCATGGCGGGCATGGAGTCGCGCCGTCCAAAACGTGCAGTGAAGGTTTCATGCCTGAATTCTTTGTATAACAAGTCACCGGCGGTGCTGCCGCCAAGTGCAGTAACGGCGTTTTTTACGGCTGTATTCGCAGCAATAGAGGAGGGTAAAACATTAGCGATGGAATTCACCAGCGCGCTCCAGTTTTGCGGCAGGCTGTCGAATACCGAATCGGCCATCAATTTAATATTCGCTGAATCAGCGCCCGGTGCAATGTCCTGCAGCAGTGCCACAGAAAAATTTCCCGTTGAAGGTGGGTTTGCGGGTACTGCCCACCGTTGGTCGTCGTTCAGCTCCTGTAGCCTCGAAGCGAGGCCGCGTGTTCTCCTCAAGGCGGCGCGTGCGGCCTGGTAGGCGAGGATGCCTCCACTTGTTGCGGCGCCGAATCCCAGGAATTCTTCGCCGCCGGGGCTTCCCGGGCTTCCCACCCTGTGCAGGCTGCTGCGGCTGTCACCACGCAGCCACATTCCACTCAGCACCGCGCTCCATGCTCCTGCTGCATTTATACCGGCAACGGCATTGTCGTTTCTTGTCATCAACGGCAATCGTGGTGGAATCCTGGGCTGCCCTTCATTGCCGAGGCCGAGTGCCACATCAACGGCACTGTTGATATCTGTTATTCCGCCGATCGAACTAAGAGGCGCAGTGGGTAATCCAAGAAGTCCCGCCGGCGCAATGCTTTGCTCGGTGGCTGCAGTAAACTGGTTGGTGCCGCGGCCGGCCAATGTCGTTTCGGCCGGCGTCAATGCTGCGGGGGCGCTCACTTCTGTTCCTAAAAAACCAAAGGAACGTTTTTTGCCGGTTCGGTTAACGGCAACAAGATCAAAAAGAAGCTGCGGCTTCACCGGCAACTGCTCATCCTTACGCAGGCCAAATGGATTTTTGATGATGAACCCTGCGGTGAAAGAAGCATTCAGCACGCCGCCCGCGCCATTACCCCGGCCTTCCCGTGCATCGGCAAGAAATTTCCTGTTGTACACTCTCACCGCCGTTCCCTCAGCAAGTTGCGGAGTGCCGCCCTTTTGCGGAACTTCCATTTGCAGGTACGCATCCCGCTTGTCGGCAGGTGCTGTGAGAAAATGCGCTGACAACGTTACATTTTCAAGTCTTCCTGAAATGGGGCCGTCGCCGCCGGCGGGAAATACAGGCCATTCTGCATTGGCAGGATCTGCCGCTACTGCAAAATCATTGGCGATAACGGGCGACACCGCCAGCGAAAGCGCTGAATCGCGGATAACCTGTTCCTCTTTTGCCAGCACCTGGCTGCCGTTCAAAAAGAATTCGAGCGACTGCCCATGGAAAACGGATGTTTTGAAGTCGTCAACGTCAAAGGGATTTCCAAGCGTTTCACTGCCGCGTATATGCGCAGTGAGGTCATCGGCAAACAAAGTGAGAAAATCGCGTTTCAGGGTCACACTCTGCGCAGTGGCCTGTGGAGTGAAAGAGCCGGACATGAGCCCGAAAGTGGCGGGCCCGATCTCCCATTTCTCATCGGCACCGGCAGGCGGGTTCACCGGGCTGAGCGGTTGCGACGTGTTACTCACTTTATACAATCCTTCCGTGTCTTTTACTCCTGCCAGGTTGTTGAATTTTTGCGTTCCCTGTGTCATTGGCTTCCTGAATAATGAAACCAGCCGCACCCGTACTTCGGCAGTTAAGGAAGCCGTTAACTGTGACAGTTGCGTGTTGGCGAGGACTGGTGACGTACTGCTCGTGAAATCCTTGGCAACGATGGCTGGAAATTGAGCTGCAATGACCACGAAGGCCGATGCCACCGCCAGCGGGTCGATGGGTTGTCCCGCAAAATCGTGCACAGACAGTTTTCCATTCTTGATGGAAAGTTTGCTGCCCGGTTCGTAGTTTCCGGCAACGGGCCCGGTGCCGCTATCTGTTGTGTCGTGAAAAACGAAGTACATGGGTACCGGCCGTTGAGGCTGATCGGTCTGTGTTGTTTTTCCTTCTATAACCCTTCCGTATAACCGAAGCAATCTTGTGTACACCTGCGGCTGCATCTTCAGCACCCAGGCGGTACCGGCAGCGGCGCTGCCATCTCCCATGAAGATGTTTGGGGCAAAGGCCTGGTTGAACAGACCGGCGACTGGCGCCATCCATTCGCCGCCTGCGGCATTGCTGTTCAGCAAAAACGGCGCACTTGCATCCGCAGCCGGTGCATTGACATCCTGCCAGGCAAACGATAATTGCGGGTTGGCAATTCCTAATAGTGATATGACATCTTGCAGCATGAACTTTTTATTAACTGTTCATCAAATGTTGACGACGGCCATGGCGCTGGTGTTATCAGGCGCAGTAATGCGTACCCTGATGGCGCCGCGCGTGGGCGGAAACACTATGACCGGGTAGAAATTTTTAAATATTGCGCCATATTTCGGTGCATGTACCGGCAGGGTACTTTTTATCCTGAAGATCGCCGACACCGGTGAATTTTCCAGTTGCGCGGCTGTTCCAGCCGGAATGTCGTCTATGTTCGTTCGTATCAGTAAACGTGTAAGGTGCGACTGCGACACAAAATTTATCTCCACCACATAGTGACCGAAAGCCGGAGGCGTAACGGGAACGGTGCTGTCGAAAGACACGAACAGGTCCCTTCCACGACGGCGCAATAGAAGGTTAGAAACGTTTGGCGCAACAACCTGGTTCATTTCGCCGCTTACCATTTTTTCTGATGTACGCGTCAGCGGATCCATCAATCTTATTTTAAAGAGGAACTTCGGGCCGCTTACATCCAGCGTTACCTGGTAGGTGCGTCTTCCATTGGCATCGGCGGCTGAATAATAAAGCTGTTTCTTTACCGGTGAGGCAACAACGGGAAGCGCCTGTATTAGAGACAATGCGATGAGGGGATCGTCGGCAAATTTGTTTTGCGTAAAATCGTATTGATAGATTTCTGCTTTGAAACCGCCATGCGGCGTCATCTCCGCCAACGCATCGCTTTTAAAAGAAAGAACGATTGTTTGCCCCAAACTCTGAACGGCTTTATGTTCTTTTAGCTCCGGCAGCGCGGCGGGCAGGCGTTCAACCTTTACGAGATTTGATTGCGGTGACCTTCCCGGAACAAAACCATTTATATTATCTGGCCGCCCGACGGCAATGGCGCGGAAATAATAA
>CBIGXK010000262.1:0-5765 GCA_966193805.1 uncultured bacterium
GTTGCTATCGATTGCCCCAGCGAATTTGAATACTTTAATTCACAGTTGTTTGAATAATTTATCGCTTACATTTGTCGCTCTGAAATCAAAACACTTCCTGCCTCATGAGCACTATAAACCGCAAAGTACTTACGCTTGACGAATTCACGATCCAGCAGTTAAGAAATTTTCCTTCTGCAACCGGCGAGCTGTCCGGCCTGTTGCGCGACATTGGGCTCGCCTCGAAAAGGATCAACGTGGAAGTGAACAAAGCCGGGCTCGTTGACATACTTGGCGATGCCGGCGCGGTAAATGTGCAGGGAGAGGATGTCAAGAAGCTGGACATCTTCGCCAACAACCAGTTCATGGGTGTGCTGAAGCATGGTATCAGTTGCGCAGGCATCGGCAGCGAAGAACTGGAGGACCTGATCGTGTTCGACGACGAAGTGAGCAGGGCCTCAAAATATGTTTGTCTTTTTGATCCGCTCGATGGAAGCGGTAACATCGATGTCAATGTGGCCATTGGAACGATATTCAGCGTTTACCGGCGCGTTACGAAGGTGGGCACGGCTGCCGAGCGGGCGGATTTTTTGCAGCCGGGTCACCGGCAGGTGGCAGCGGGCTATATCATTTATGGCTCGTCGACCATGCTGGTGTATGCAACGAGGAGGGGAGTGAATGGCTTTACGCTCGACCCCTCGATTGGCGAATATTGCCTGAGCCACGCCGATATCAGGTGCCCGGTTTTTGGAAAATATTACTCGGTCAATTATGCAAATGTTCTCCAATTGGAAGAAGGTGTAAGAAACTATCTTAACAAGTGTGAGGCCAGGAATGAAAGTAACGGTGGACCGTACACGCAACGGTACACCGGCAGCCTGGTTTCCGATATACACAGGAACCTCATCAAAGGCGGTATCTTTATGTATCCTGCAACGGGCGCGCAACCGAACGGCAAGCTGCGGTTGATGTACGAATGCAACCCGCTGGCTTTTATTCTTGAAGTGGCCGGCGGCCGCGCCACCGACGGCAGGCAAAGGATACTGGATATCGCTCCTGAAAATATTCACCAGCGGTCGCCTTTTTTCATCGGCAGCGCGGGCATGTTCGAAGAACTGGAAGAATGTATGAATTAAAGAAAAATTAAATGGAAAACGCGATCATCACTATAAAGGGCCTCGTTAAAAATTATGGCACATTCGAGGCGGTGAAGGGAATCAGCTTTGATGTTTATAAAGGAGAAATATTCGGGCTGCTCGGGCAGAACGGCGCTGGCAAATCCACCACGCTGGAAATCATCGAAACGTTAAGAGAAAAGACATCGGGCAGCGTAACGGTCAACGGGTTCGATCTCGACAGGCAACCCGATGAGATCAAAAAGATCATCGGCGTTCAACTGCAGACCTCCGGGTTTTATCCGAACCTGAAATTATTAGAACTTCTTGAACTGTTTGCAGGCCTGTATAACAGGGAGGTGCAACCGATGGAATTGCTGAAGCTGGTTAACCTTGAAGAAAAATATAAGAACAAGTTCAAGGAGTTGAGCGGTGGACAGAAACAACGCTTTTCCATCGCCACTACGCTGATCAACGAGCCACTGATCATCTTTCTCGACGAACCCACCACCGGTCTCGATCCGCAGGCGCGCCGCAACCTGTGGCAGTTGATAAAGGATATTCGCGACAAGGGCACAACTGTTATCATTACCACGCATTACATGGATGAAGCCGAAGTGCTTTGCGACAGGGTGGCGATCATGGATGCGGGAAAGATCATTTCATTGGACACGCCCGACAGGCTCATCGACAGGCTGGTGGCAAGCGGCTTTGAGCGGCCGAAAGAAGTGAAGAAAGCAAATCTCGAGGATGTGTTCATCTACCTGACGGGACATCAATTAAGCGAATAAAATAAAACGAATGATATGCCTGAATTTTCGGCTGATCCACGTTATCCGATCGGTAAATACCAACCGCAGCCTTTTTCTGAGCAGCAGCTAAAAGAATGGTTGCAGGATATCTGGTTTCTTCCGGCGGCACTGGAAAATTCCATTCTCAATATGGATGAAGCGCAGTTGAACGAACCTTACCGCGAGGGTGGATGGAAGATCAGGCAATTGGTGCACCACGTTGCCGACAGTCATATGAATGCCTACATCCGTTTCAAGCTGGGTCTAACTGAAGACGTTCCTGTAATCAGGCCTTACGATGAAAAGCTATGGGCCGAACTGAAGGATACTGAGAACCTGCCGGTGAATATTTCGCTTACGCTGCTTCATTCGCTGCACAAACGCTGGTATGAGATACTGGCGAATATGCAGCAGGAAGATTGGGAAAGGAAGGTGCTGCACCCTGAGCATAACCGCGAAATGACGCTGTGGTATTTGTTGGGAATGTATGCGTGGCACGGCCGGCATCACGTGGCGCATATCGAAAGGGCGAGGCGGGGAGAGGGGAGTAGGGAGTAGGGAGTAGGGAGTGGGGAGTGGGGAGTAACTTTTAAGTTTTAAGTTTTTAAAATGAAATGGAAAATATTATCATCCGAGTACCTTTTTAAAGATCTGTGGTTCACGGTACGAAAAGATGTTTGCGAAACGGAAGAAGGAAAAATCATCGATCCGTATTACGTTTATGAATTCCCCACATGGGTATCTGCCCTGGCAATAACCAGCGACAATGAAGTGCTGATGGTGCGCCAGTACCGCCACGGCATCCGGGAAACCATCCTCGAGGTACCTGGTGGATGCGTAGACGACACCGATAAAGACCTTGAATCAGCCATCGCCAGGGAACTGCTCGAGGAAACAGGTTATGCGTTTACAAACTTTTCCTACCTGGGAAAGGTGTCGCCAAACCCTTCTACTAACACTAACTGGATGCACATGTTCCTTGCCACGGGTGGTGTAAAAAAGAAAGAACAGGAGTTGGATCACAACGAGGAAATAGAGGTGGTGAAGATAAGCCTCGGCGAACTCAAAAAATTATTGGAGGAAAACAAGATCATACAAGCGCTGCATGTGTGTACGATTATGTATGGACTGCAACTTCTCCCACAACAAACACACTCCCGCAGATCAAAATGAGGTCGTTTTTAGAAGCTTTTTCGAGGGCTGAATGGAGCGCCGTATTTACATCTGGATAATCGTTTCCTTCAAGACCGAATGCGGCCGCTTTTTCTTTCAAAATATTTTCAGGAAGCGCGCGCGGAATCTGTGCGCGGGTGAAATAAAATTGTGCCTCTTTTGGAAGAAGCGCCAGTACGGCATCAATTTCTTTATCCTTCACCATGCCGATGATGATGTGCAGCGAGTGGTAATCGGCTAGCTCGAGCTGCTTCACCAACTGTTTCATTCCATCTTCATTATGCGCCACATCGAGAATCACAGATGGATGCTGACGAATCGTTTCCCATCTTCCATGCAGCCCCGTTAATTTCTTCACCTGCTTCAACGCTTTGATCACTTTTTCGCCCGGAAGATCGTACCCGGCAGAACGCAGTTGCTGAACAGCCTCAGCAACGGTAACCAGGTTTTTCAATTGATAATAACCGGGAAGGTCGAGTTCATAGGTGATCCTATTGCCGTCATGGTTGTCAACGATGTCGGTAACCAGGAATTGCTGTTCGTGACGCCAGTCGGCCGCGTATCGTTTTTTATCGGCAAAAACGATGGGTGCATGTTTTTGTGCAGCTATTTCCAGAAATACTTCATCCGTTTCATAAAACGATTCGCCGATAACAACCGTTACCCCTTTTTTGATGATGCCCGCTTTTTCCGCTGCAATCAGCGGCAAGGTGTCGCCCAGCAAATTCATGTGGTCCATTCCAATGTTGGTGATAACGGTTAGATCGGGGTCGATCACATTGGTGCTGTCGAGCCGGCCACCGAGTCCTGTTTCAATAACGGCAACGTCTATGCGCTCGCTCACAAAATAATCGAAGGCCATACCAACGGTGAGCTCAAAAAAAGAGGGATTGATCTCATCGATGAGTGACAGGGTGCGGCTGGTAAAGTTGATTACAAATTCTTCACTGATCATTTCGCCGTTTATCCTGATCCTTTCCCTGAAGTCGCGCAGATGCGGTGACGTGTATAATCCCGTTTTGTAGCCACATTCCTGTAGAATGGCGGCGAGCATATGGCTGCACGACCCTTTTCCATTTGTGCCCGCGATGTGGATGCTTGTGAATTTGTTTTGCGGATCGCCCAGTCGTTCGCAAATGGCGTAAGTGTTGATGAGATTTGGCCTGATGGCAGATGGGCCTGAACGGCTGAACATCGGTAACCTGCTGAAAAGGAAGTCGATCGTTTCCCTGTAGGTCATTCTTTTCAGTAGATTAGTTGAACATCAGCTTTTAAGTCTGAAATTGAATTGCAGCGTGCCGGTGGATTCTTCTTTGCCGGGGTTGAATTTTACCTGTTTAGCTTTGCGAATCGCTATTTCTTTGAGTGATGCGTCTGAAGTGGTGGAACCACGTGGCTGGTATTCTGCGGAGATCACTTTTCCGGAAGCGTCAACGCGGATATCGACGGCCACTTTTGCATTCTCATTAAAGTCATCCTCGAATGAAGGTGTGCGTATGATCCTGCGGCCGCTCAAGCCACGAAGCAATGCAACACCTGAGTTGCCATTACCGCCTCCTGTGTAATTATCCGATTCGGGGTTGCCACCAGGTGCGCCCTGGTCGCCACGACCGCCGGCAATACCTTCATTGCCGCCTTTTTTGTAGGCATCGGCCTCGTTGCCACCGGTACCGGTTCCCTTCACTCCTTTAAACACTGCCTTTGGCCTGGGCGGTGTTGGGGCAGGGGGATCGTTGGAAGGCTGTGGTGCCTTTACGGGTTTGGAAACGGCCTCGTTTTTTTCAGGAACTTTTTTCGCCTCCGGTTTTGTAACGGGCGGCTTTGTTACCACAGGCGCCTCTTCATCCTTCTCGTCGGTCAAAAAATCTTTCACGGGCTCAGCGGGTGTAGCCACTTGTTTCGGCGGTGTGTAGCTTTGTTTGTCTTGCGGCGCCGGCTTGCCCGGCAGGAAAGCCTGGTTGTCGCCGAGGCCCTGGTCGCTGTTGCCGAGATTTACTTCAATGCCTTCTTCATCCGGCGGAGGGGGAATGTCGGGAATCGTCCACTTTACAAATATCATGATGATGAGCAGCAGCAGGCAAACCATCAGCGTGTAGCCGGATGCCTTGATATTTTTCTGCGTTTCAAAATGATCTGCCGCCATGTGGCAAAATTAAGTTAAAAGTTAAAAGTCAAAAGTTAAAAGTCTGCCGTTTCCCGCCTCGCGTTTACTTTGCAAAATCCCTCTCAAAATCCCCTTCTATTCTTTCCTTCGGCGGATTGAAATATCCGTATTTCAAGTTAGGAAATTCTTCTTTGATCAGTTCCATCAACTGTTTAATGCCCATTATCTCGCCGGTTTCCACAACGCCTGTTTTTCCGAGATACCAGTCGGGATCGATATTAAAATTTCTCCATTGTATCATCGACAGGCCCGTATCGCTGATCAGTTTTCGCAGTGCCTCATATTCCTGCACGCTGTCGGTCATTCCCGGAAATACAAAATAATTTATGCTCGACCATCCGCCATAATGATGCACCACCTTCAAACTTTCCACAATGTCTTCGAATATATAGTTGTTCGGGCGGTAATATTTTTCATAAACATCTTTGCGTGCGGAGTTCGTGCTTACACGAATTGAATTGAGCCCCGCTTCGCACAGCGCCCTTACTGCGGCAGGTTTGGACCCATTCGTATTGATGTTGAGGCTACCGCGCGAAGTATGCT
>CBIGXK010000263.1:0-5748 GCA_966193805.1 uncultured bacterium
CGCGTGACTATTCGACGATGCGGCCAGCACGTAAGTGATGAGACATTCGTTCCAACCGCGTATCGGCATATTCATTTGCCACGCAAAGTCGGGGCTCCAGTGCCAATACAACACCTCTTGCCCGCTGTTTCGGAACCAATCCCACTCCACACCGTTCCAGATGGTGTTGATGTCGTTGCGCAAAGTTGTTTCATCGGCGCTGGCGCCATTAAAATATTGACGCGCAGTTAGCAGGCCCTGCAGGAGAAAAGATGTTTCAACAAGGTCGGCGCCGTTATCCTTGTCGCTGAAGGCCACCGCTTCGCCGGTGCTGCCGTTGAGCCAATGCGGATATGCACCATGAAAAGTTTCAGCGGTATTCTTCAAAAAGCCAACGATCTTTTGCATCCTCTCCAGTCCTTCCTGCCTCGTAATAAACTCGCGACTGGCAGCCGCAACAATGGCCATGATGCCGAAACCCGATCCACCCGAGGTCACAATATCTCCGGAGGTATTTCTTTCGCGGGCGAGACCGCTCGTGGGATGCCCGAAATCCCAGAAATATTTGAATGTTTGCTTTTGCACCAGGTCGAGCAGCTCTTCATCGCTTATCCGTTCAAATTTGTCTGTCGAATCCATGGCCGTTTCGAGCGAAATAGCAATGGGTTGCGACAATGGCTGGTCCTCGTCGGAAACCAGAGCATCAGATATATTGATCGAAAATTTTGTAAACCCTTTCAATGGATTTGCGGGAGCGATCACAAGAACAGTGTTTTCTGTTTCCAGGTTGCTATTGAAAGCCACCGCCTCTGATGCCGCAGAGATGAATGAAACCGCCGAAGCGATGGAGGAGCTTTTTATCGCATCCGAAAAAGTGATCTTTATTTCGGGATTCAAACCGCTTCCTTTGATGCTGAAGCCGGCGTTTGTTCCGTTTACCGTCATACCGATAAACCTGAACGACGTTGGCGTGGCCGGCGCATCATCACTCTTTTTGCATTGCATACCAGTAATCGCTATGACCAATGCAGCCAGGAGAACCATAATTTTCATGCTATTGATGGCTTAATATTGTTGTATCGAGTTTCATTAATCGCAGGCTGTCGTTGTTTGCAGCAACGGCCAGCAACTTTTCATTTTTCGTGTTTATCCATTTCAGGTCGCGCACCTGCCCCTTAAAAAAGGGAACAGACGATGGAGGGAATACCTTTGTGCTATTGTTGCCGATTGCAAACGCGGTGAGCGGCTGTGCATCGTATTGCCCTTCGTAAGGAATAACGTCCAGGAAATTGCCGCCGGCAACGTAATAGTTTTTTCCACCTTCTTTTGCCAGTTTTTCAAAACTCAACACCGGCGTCAGTTGCAGATCGGCAGGAAGATCTTTCAACGTAAAATTTCCGTCGCCGTCATTGATGGCAACAACCGATCCCAGGCGCTCCGCCATCAAAGGCTTAATGGTGTCTATCCACCCATAAAATACATCCTTCATTACCACTCCCGCATATTCTGCATACTTGAGATAATGCTTGCGCAGCAATGGCAACGGCCGCTCCACTTCGTCTTTCGCGAGGAAGGGATATTCCTTTCCGTCAACGGTGTAAGAGAGAAGCTGATCCATTTGACCGTTGAGATCATAATCGGAAACATACAGCCGGATCGGTCCGTTCTTTCCGCTCCAGAATTTATTGTTCCAACCCCAGTTGCCTGCGAGAAAATCAACCTTGCCATCGTTGTTTACATCGTCGAAGAACAACGTTTGCCACATTCCCGTTGAGTTGCCCACTTCTTTGCGGTTAAACCTACCATTATTGTTAGTGAAGATGGTGAGCGGCATCCATTCTCCTGCCACTACAATATCCTGCCATCCGTCGCTGTTGATGTCTGCAAATCCTGCAGATGTAACCATGCCAATATCTTTCAGATCGATCACATCGTTACCGGCGACTTTGAAGTTTGCTTTGCCATCGTTGACGAGCAAATAAGAAGTTTGCGGTACGCCGTACGACTTTGCATCGGCCAATGTGGCCACAAAAACATCCAGGTCGCCGTCCTTATCCATGTCGCCCACCGACACGCTTGATTTATTTGCATAGAGCTGCGGCAGTGTGGTTGATTTTTTAAATTTCCCTTTTCCATCATTGATGTAGAGCCTGTCGAGCAGCATTTCGCTTTTACCCGTGTACTCGTTGCCAGCGCTGGCCACATAGAGATCGGGGAACTTGTCGCCGTTGGCATCAAAAAAAATGGCGTCTATATCTTCACATTTCTTATCTGCATTGAATAGCGCAGTATCCGACGGCGCAAACGTTCCCGACGGTTGCTGCAGCATCATTACCGAAGGTTGATTTTTTGCGCCGCAGATAAATACATCCTGGCTGCCATCGCCGTTCACATCGGCAGTGGCCAGTTTTGGTCCTCGTGTCGACTCCTGGTGCGGAATCAAATACTGCACATTAAAATCATCAAACCGGTCTTCGTTGTGCTTCCAGTTGTGAACCGGGCGAACTTCAGCAAGCAATGCATCGGGCGTTCCGAAAAATTCGTTGTATTTGAATTCGCCATTTGCCTGGGTCTGATCGAGTGTAAGCGATTTATTCGCTTCGATATTCTTCAGCACCTGGAATTTCTGGTCGGGCCAAACCACCAGCAGGCTGTCAACGGTTTGCAGCGAATCCAAACCAAAATGCAGTTTCGCATCAACCGACGACATAAATCCGCGTGTCAGCATCAATTGCTGGTACTGTTTTTTGCCGTTCGCAAAAAGATACACCTTCGCACCTACTGCTTTTGTGTTGGATGTGTTGGCGCGAAAATTTACAGAGAGCCAGTTTTGTTGCGGCGCATTATTTTTAAGAATGATGGCTTCCGATTCGAGCGAGTTGATAACCATGTCGAGCCGGCCGTCGTTGTTTAAATCCGCATAGGCGGCCCCGTTGTAGTAGCCGCTCATATCGCCGGTACCCCATTGCCTGCTCACTTCATCAAATTGTAAATGACCATCGCCTTTGAAGAAAAAGGGCCTGGAACTCCCGTCGGGCATGTGTTCCAGCGCATCGTTGTCGTATTTATCGGTTTTGTTGGCGCCTTTCTTTACGTAGAGATCCGAAACGAAACGGATGTAATCGAGATCTACCGGGCGCTTAGGGATGCCGCTGGAAACGAAAAGATCTTTATTGCCGTCGTTGTCGAAATCCGCAAACAGCGGACTCCAGCTCCAGTCGGTTGCGGGAATGCCTGATATCAGCGCGGTTTCGCTAAAGCTGCTTCCGTTGCCATTATTTCGCTGCAGGCAGTTGCGCGAGCACTGGTATTGAAAGCCGTTCTTCTGCAATTTGAATTCATAGATGTCGGCGTTCTCATCGCTGCCGTAGGTTTTCAATACTTTTTCATCGGGTGGCAGCATATCAACGGTAACCACATCTATCTGTCCATCGTTATTATAATCGGCGGCATCATTGCCCATGCTAAAGCGGCTGTAGTGCCCGAAGTGGTTAGCGCCGCTTTCGGTGAAGCTGCCGTTTCCGTTATTCAAATAGTAGTAATCGTTTTCATGAAAGTCGTTGCCGATGTAAATATCATCCCATCCATCGTTGTTGAAATCAGCGACGGCAATTCCCAGTCCATAACCCAGGTTGCTCTGGTAGATATTTGCCGTTGCCGATACATCGGTGAATGTTGCATCGCCTTTTGCTGTTCCGGATATCAAATCGTTGCGGTAAAATTTATCGCCCACGAGTGGATCGGCTTTGCGGCGGTGGCTCGTGTCAACAATATTTTGATGCGGTTTCTGCGATTGGTTGAGCAGGTAGCAATCGAGATCGCCGTCGTGATCGTAATCAAAAAAAGCGGCTTGGGTGGAGAAGCCGGAAAAATTTAAACCATATTCGGCCGAACTTTCGGTGAAGGTATTGTTGCCGTTGTTTATGTACAACTCGTTATGTCCTTCCAGATTGTGCGCACCGCTGATGGCGCATACGTAAATATCGAGAAATCCATCGCCGTTCACGTCGGCCATCGTGCTGCCGCTGCACCAGTCGGATAACCCTGCCACGCCGGCTTTATCGGTGATGTCTTCAAACCTGAAATTCCCTTTGTTGAGGTATAATTTGTTCTTGCCGTTGTTGTTGGAAGTGAAGTAGAGATCGGTGAGTCCGTCGTTATTGATATCGCCTGCCGACACGCCGCCGCCGTTGTAATAATACAGGTAATACAGTATGTTGAACAATTTGCGGTTGGGCAGTTTGTTCACAAATTTCACATTGGTTTCCGAAGATGAGAGAGAAGTAAAAAGGGTCGGTTCCTGGTGGCACGCGCTTAATAAAAAAGAGAGTGCTGCACAGAACAAAAGCAACCGGCTGGAGGGCATAAGTATCAGTTTAAATTCATTTTTTTACAAGCTATAAAGATACATTTTATCATTGGCGCATGCACGGTTTGGTACTCCTATATTTTAAGTTTAGATTGCAATGCAACTCAGCAGCAACAAGCATTTGTGATCATTTTTACAAAATACCGCCGCTCCATTTTCGTCCTTTCCCTGTTGATTGCAGGAACATTTGTTTTATCGCGGTGTGTTGACAGCGCACCGGAAGAAAAACCGGTGGTCATCGAAGACAAAAGCCAAACCTTTGCCGGATCGGCTACCTGTGCAAAATGCCACCAGGATGTTTATGACGACCACCTGCGCACGGCGCATTTTCTCACTTCACAGCCCGCGGAAGAGCAATACATCAAGGGCAGCGCCGAGCCCGGCAAAAATCAATATGCCTACAGCAACAGTGTTGACGTTGCCATTGAAAGGCGTTCAAACGGATTTTACCAGGTGGAGTATGTGGGCGGCCAGGAGAAGGTGTCGAAGAAGATGGACATCGTTGTCGGTTCCGGAACCATGGGACAAAGTTTTCTTAACTGGCGCGATAGTTACCTGTTTCAATTGCCCATTACTTATTTTTCTGCGGCACACACCTGGTCGAACAGTCCGGGTTATCCGAACAGGGTAGTATTTAACCGCGTGATCACCTCGCGCTGCCTCGAGTGCCACACCACCTATGTGAAAACGCTTTCTGCTCCGGGTAAAGAACCCGAACAGTTCGATAAAAATAAAATTGTGTACGGTGTTGATTGCGAAAAGTGTCATGGACCGGCAGCCGGGCATGTTAAATTTCATGAATCGCATCCATCGGACTCCGTTGCGAAATTTGTTGTTAATCCGGCAACATTTACACGCCAGCAAAAGCTTGACCTGTGTGCGCTTTGCCATGGCGGCAGGTTGCAAAAAACCAAACCATCCTTTTCCTTCACTGCCGGCGAAAGCCTGAACGATTATTTCGTTGTAGATACTTCAGCACCAAATCCACTGGCCTTAGATGTTCATTGCAATCAATATGGCTTGTTGCGTGCCAGCCAATGCTTCATTCAAAGCGACATGACGTGCAACACATGTCACGATGTGCACAAGAATGAAAAAAATAAAAAGGCATTATTTTCTTCGCGGTGCATGAGTTGCCACAGTCCGGAGCATGATAATTTTTGTCCGATGGAGAAAAAGATTGGAAAGAGTATAGTGACGAATTGTATTGATTGCCACATGCCGTTGCTGCCTTCGCGGGCCATCGCGGTTTTTTTGGCGGATAGTGCACGGCCTACGGCAGCGATGATCCGTTCGCATTTGATCAAAGTGTATGAGAGAAGCAATGGGCAATAGGCAATGGGCAATGGGCAATAGGCAATGGGCAGTGGGCAATAGGCAATGGGCAATGGGCAGTGGGC
>CBIGXK010000264.1:0-5726 GCA_966193805.1 uncultured bacterium
ATTTACCGATGTAACGAGAGAGAGCGGCCTCCTCTCGTTCCATCCCACGCAAACGGCAACGTGGGCAGATTTTAATAACGACGGATGGCTGGATGTGTTTATCGGCAACGAAACTTCACCCAATAGAATTTCTCATCCCTGCGAACTATATATCAACAACAAAAACGGAACCTTTACTGAATCGGCGAAGCAAGCCGGAGTGGATATCTCCTTATTCGTGAAAGGCGTGACGTCGGGAGACTATGACAACGACAATGATGTGGATGTATTCCTGTCGACCTTTGGCGGCAATAAAATACTGTTGAAGAATGAAGGTGTGGTGAACGGTAGCGTCCGCTTTACAGATGTGTCGCAAAAAGCCGGTTTCGCGAAGAACCTGAGTGTAACATTTACCACCTGGTTCTTTGACTACGACAATGACGGCTGGCTCGATATATTATGTTCGGGTTATGATTTTGACAAATCACTGGCATGGTACGCCGCCGGCGAGGCGTTGGGTATAGACAGTACGCGTCCCGGCAAAATCCTGATATACCGCAATCTTCACAACGGAAAGTTCAGGGAAGTGTCTAAAAAACTCGGGTTGAACACGAGTGTATTTGCGATGGGAGCCAATTTCGGGGATATCAACAATGACGGATACCTGGACATGTACCTGGGAACCGGCAACCCGAGCTACCAATCGCTGGTTCCTAATAAAATGTTTCTGAATAAAAAAGGTAAGCGGTTTGCGGATGTAACCGGCGCCGCGCGTGTTGGACATCTTCAAAAGGGTCACGGCGTTGCTTTTGCCGACATGGATAACGATGGAGACGAGGACATCTATATAGATATGGGCGGCGCCTATGTGGGAGATGCGTACCAAAATTCTCTATTTGTGAACCCCGGTCAGAATGATAACGGATGGATAAAAGTGTCTCTGGAAGGCACCACTTCGAACAAAGCGGCTATAGGAGCGAAACTAACCGTAACATTTGAAGAAAATGGAAAAACGCGCCACGTGTACAGGGAAATAAATTCGGGGGGCAGTTTCGGTTCCAACCCTTTGGTGCAACATATCGGAACGGGCCGTGCGTCGGTGATTAAAAAGATTGACATTCAATGGCCGGCAAGCGGCAAAACGCAGCACCTGGAAAATCTAAAAACGGGTCAGCACATCATAATTACCGAAGGAAACGATACGGTCCGGAACATTACACTTACGAAATTTGATTTCAGCCGCCCAAACGGTTCACATCATCACCATCATTAAGCGGCCAGGAAGGTGTGCTGCCCCAGGTAAACGTTTTGTATACAGCGGATGATAGTGTCGGCGCCGGGCGCGTCGCGGAAAAAATAACCATGGGCGCCATATTGCCGGAGGTTTTTATAAATCGTCTTTTCGAAATAGTTGGTAACAAGGATCACCTTTGCATTGGTGCGTTGTAAAAACTGACGGGTAAGGGTGGGTCCGCTGGTCTGAAAGGGCTGCCAATGGGCATCCAGCAAAATAATGTCGGGTGCCGGGGTGCAGGCGGCAAAATCGTCGAGTGCGCGATCGTGCCGCGTGCCGACGCCGGTAAGGATGATATTATTCCGGTTGAGGTAAAATTCAATGGATCGGATAAAGTAGTCATTCTTGCATAGGGCAAAAACATGGATAGTCATATAAGGGTATTGTGGTCTGGCTCAAAAGTATTGGTCGTATTTGTCAATGTCAACTGCGGGATATGGGATGTTTTTCATTATCGGGGTTTTTAAGCCTCCCCCATCAGCGAAAACACCTATGTCGCCTGGGCTAGCGGCATTGTGACTGAAATCGCCTCGATTTTTCAAACAATACCTGGCATTGCAAAAGGTTCGGTAAATTAGATGAGCAGCAATATCAAGGTCATGAAATTAGCTCTCCTTTTGTGCCTCATCAGCCTGTCGATGCATCAGCCGGTCAGTAAAAATACCGCCGACAAAAAACCGAAAACGATCGCGGTCGTCCTTCAAAAAAGAGTGAAGGCAGCGGGCAGCGACACCGTTACTATCGTGAAAGAAAAACAGCAATGGAAAGCTGCGCAAACCGCCATCATTATCTGCGACATGTGGAACCAGCATTGGTGCAAAGGCGCCACCGCGCGGGTTAAAGAAATGGCACCGCACATGAACAATGTATTGAATGCAGCCCGTGAAAAGGGAATATTGATCGTTCATGCACCAAGCGAATGCATGGATCATTATAAAGATCATCCCGGAAGAAAACTGGCAGCAAAATACGCAGCAACACGGGAAATTTCTGATGGTGTATCACTGCTGCCGTCGGAACAAGGTGCAACCTGGCCGGTCGATCAGTCGAACGGTGGCTGCAATGATACGCCACGTTGCGAGCAGCATAATCCATGGACAAAAGAAACAGAACTTATCGACATAAAAGACGGCGATGCGATCAGCGATGCCGGCAACGAAATTGCGGGACTGTTGCGCGACAGAAATATTGACCGCGTGATATTGATGGGTGTTCATACAAATATGTGTATTGTGAACCGCACGTTCGGCATGCGCAATATGAAGCGATATGGCATGCAGGTGGTGCTGATGCGCGACATGACAGACGCTATGTACGACTCGCGGCAGGCGCCTTTTGTTAATCACTTCCAGGGCCTCGGCATGGTGATCGGTTACATCGAAACGTACATCGCTCCTACTATGCTGTCGTCGGATATTACGGGCGGCAAGCCGTTTCGTTTTGCGGGAGACGTGAGACGTGAGACGGGAGATTTTGTTGCTGGTGGGTCCTCCCCCGGTCCCTCCTTCGTCGGGACCACCCCCTCCAGAGGGGGATAACTTTTATTGCTAAGATAACTTAATGAATGTAACGAAGGGCAAAGCAAATGTCACAAGAGATCAACGGTCAGGAAATCATTGATCATTTTTTCCTGTTCGTTTATACGCGTTCGGCGTTTGAGCCGACGTGCCGCCCTTAGCAAAAAGAAACTGACTGCAGGCCATATGCATGAACCGATTAATTGACCAATAAAGAAAGGGATGTCATTGATTTGATATTTCACTACTTTGAACGAGGCAAATGCGAATATCAATGCAAGAATACCGAAAAACACATAACAAAAAAATCCTATTTTCTGTTTGGTAGTCATTAAAAAAAATAACGCCGGATGGGGCGAACTTAGTGTTAACGCTCTGCGTAAAATCAAATCAATGGCAATAATCCTCCATAAACGGCGTTAACAACCGTTCCAACACTTCCCTTATGAAGCTTCTCACCCTGTTTATTCTTTCGGCCATCACATTCGTTTCTTGCGCCAGGTCGGTTACACCCATGCAGGCAGCTTCTCATCATTACCGCTGCGGCCGCGCCGTGAGGTAAGCGATGCCACTTCGACTTCCCGCTAATTTGCTCAATATGAACCTTTAGCAAAAACAGCCTAAACTTGCTAAAATATTTAGTAATATTGCTACTGACCAGCTATCTCGTTAGAAAATGCCTTCGACAAAAGCAGATATCATTGCCCGGTTGCAAAGGGATATCCTTCCCCTCCAGGGATACAGATCATCCCTGCGCAGCATGGCTATGGACGTTGGTCTTGGTCCCATAAAGAATGCTTTTCCCAACGCTGCTTTTCCTTTGGGAGCGATACATGAATTTTGCGCAGCAGGAGTGGAAGAGGCGGCAGCTTCAGGCGGTTTTATCGCAGGAATATTGTCTGCCCTGATGCGCGATGGAGGAGCGGCACTTTGGATCGGTGCATCGCCAACAGTATTTCCTCCTGCTCTCGCATCGTTCGGCATTGCACCCGAAAGGATCATTTTTATTGATGCGAAAAATCATAAAGATGCTTTATGGGCGATGGAAGAGGCGCTCAAATGCAACACTCTCGCGGCAGTGGTTGGCGAATTACCTGAAATGAACTTCACGGCATCAAGGAGGCTTCAATTAGCGGTTGAACAAAGCAGGGTTACCGGCTTCGTGCTGCGCCGCGATCCGCGTTACCTGCATACCACCGCCTGCATCGCCCGGTGGAAGATCGTCCCGTTGCCCGGCGAAATCATGGATGACATACCCGGTGTTGGCTTTCCCCGCTGGCAGGTTGAACTATTGAAGGTGCGCAACGGCAAACCGGGAAGTTGGACGTTAACATGGAAGAACGGAAGCTTCAGGCATGGTTACAAACTGGCTCCACTGATACAAGAACAACAAAAGAAAACGGGGTGATATGGATAAGCGCTTTGTATCGGTATATTTTCCGCATTTAATGACGGACTGGTTCACTATCCGGCATGCACAATTAAAACATCAGCCTTTTGTTGTAAGCGCACCTTCTCATGGACGAATGATCATTACCGCCGTCAATGCACTTGCACAGTCGCAGGGAATTGAACCGGGCATGGTGGTGGCCGATGCGAGAGCCATCCTTCCATCTCTCCAGGTTTTTGACGACCAGCCGGGCCTTAACGAAAAATTATTACGGCGCCTCGCCGAATGGTGCATTCGCTTTACACCGTTTGCGGCCGTTGATGCGCCCGACGGATTAATTCTCGACGTAACGGGCTGCTCCCACCTGTGGGGAGGCGATCATCCCTATCTAACACAGATCATTAACCGATTGCAGCACCGCGGCTACAACGTACGTGCAGCAATGGCCGACACCATTGGTACAGCCTGGGGCGTTGCCCGTTACGCCAGCCAGCCGCGCATCGTGTCGCACGGCTGCTGCATGGAAGCGCTGCTTCCTTTACCACCGGCCGCACTGCGGTTGGATGCCGACACAGCAGAGCGGCTGTTGAAATTGGGACTCCGGCAGCTAAAAGATTTTATGGGTATGCCCCGGGCAGTACTGCGCAGGCGTTTCGGTTATTCAATAATCAACAGGATCAACCAGGCATTGGGCCATGAAGAAGAAATTGTACAGCCCGTGCAGCCCGTCGAACCTTACCAGGAACGGCTAACCTCGCTCGAGCCCATCGTAACACGAACTGGAATTGAGATTGCTCTGCAACAGCTCCTCGACACGTTATGCGATCGCCTCAAAAGTGAAGAAAAAGGTTTGCGCGTTGCCTGTTTTAAAGTGTATCGTATTGACGCCAAAGTGGAGCAGGTTGAAATCGGAACCAATCGCCCATCGCATCATGTTAAGCATTTATATAAGCTATTTGAAGATAAGCTGTCAACGATCGAGCCGGGAGAAGGAATAGAATTGTTCACCCTCACCGCATCAAAGGTGGAAGACGTTTCGCCGATGCAGGAAAGATTGTGGGGCAGAAGTGGGGGATTGCATGATGAAGGGCTGGCCGAGCTGCTCGACCGCCTGGAAGGTAAGATAGGTGTTCAGCACATTCATCGCTATCTGCCGGATGAACATTACTGGCCGGAAAGATCAATTAAACGGGCTTCCGCTCTCGATCAAAAATTAACTGTACCATGGAAAATAAACACACCCCGGCCGCTGCGCCTGTTGGCAACACCGGAAAAAATAGAAGTTACTGCACCCATTCCCGATTACCCGCCAATGCTTTTTCGTTACAAAGGCCAATTGCATAAAATAAGCAGGGCAGACGGACCCGAACGCATAGAGCAGGAATGGTGGATACAGGACGGCAGGCACCGCGATTACTATTGCGTGGAAGATGAAGAGGGCCGCCGGTATTGGCTGTTCAGGCTTGGGCATTATGCAGCCGGCAAATCGTATCAATGGTTCGTTCATGGATTTTTTGCGTGAAAAGAAAGACTCCACAAACTCCTG
>CBIGXK010000265.1:0-5723 GCA_966193805.1 uncultured bacterium
CATTTTAATTTCTTCTTCCGGGTCGTCTATTTTGTTGATGATGAGCCCTTCGTACGCTACGTAATAAATAGACTTGATCATTCCGGCAATGTCAACCAGCGCCGAGCGTTTCAGCCTTCGTTCGCTGTAGCTCCTGGTGGGGTCGCCGTGAAAGTCGAGGATGGCCACATCTTTACCCGTGAAGAGCACCTGCTTAAGATCATAGTTGCCATGAATGCGGATTTTCAGCGTATCCAGCTTTCGCGAGTAGATCTTCTTCAGGCTCTTTAAAAAGATGTCTTTGTTTTCGAGCAGTTTTTCTGCATCGCTTTTCCATTCGGGCCTGATCTTTTCGAGCTGATTCTTTTTGTTGGTGAACGTTGCGCGTACCAACGACTGCAGGCCGGCAAAAAGCGAACGCTGGTAGTGCAATGAAAATGGTTCGGGCGCAAAGTCTTTGTCGTCATAAACAGACGCCAGCGCCTTGTGCAGTTCGCCGGTTCTTGCACCCAGCAGCCGGGCGCCCTCCGCCACGGTGGCGCCGATAAACTCCTTCAGGTCTTCCGGTAAACTGTCGAACGATGCCGGTTCGGTCAGGGTTCCTTTTAATTCAAGGTCGGGATGCGACTCGCGTGCTGCAATACGTTCACTGTAATTGCGCAGCCTTTCCAGCATGTACGTACGTCCGTTACCGTGGTATTCCATTTGTTCCTGCATCATGCCCAGTACGATGGTATCCCTGCCCGCGCGGTATTCTATTAATCCTTTGTACGAAGGTACCTGTGGCAGATTTACTCTTTCGGTGAGAAACCTGGTGATCTCCACGTCGGGGTTCAGCGTTTTGTCAACATGACGGTACATTTTCAGGAAGAGGTAGGAGTTGTATCCTATTGATGTATTCGTATCATCCACCGGCAGTATTTTGGACCTGATCTCTTTATGATTGCGGAAATATTTTTCCACGTCGTCATCGGTAATGAAGCGTATTTCCGAATTGTGTCCGCGAATTATTTTTCCGCGCGCCATATTCGCGAGTATGCCCTGTTGGTATTCGCGCGTGTACAGCGCATCGCAGAGTACGCCTTTTTTTCCGCCGGCAACAACTTTGCAGATGATGGCCTGCGGCGTGTTTTCGGTGAGCAGCGACGCATGGTTATTGGTAAGAAATTTTACCGGTATCTGGTAAGTATCGGAAACGCTCCTGTCGAAAAGTACATTAACAAAGAGAATGAAGAAATTGGATTTTGAGATTTGCACCGGGGCGCAGCGTGTGATGGATACATTCCGAACCACACGCCCCTGCGTATTGAACCAATTGGTGGTGATCAGATAATCAGGCAGCACGCGCGTTGCCAGCTCGTCGAGGTATTGCTGGTCCTCCAGGTTGTCCCACTCGGGCAGCACCAGTTCATGCACGTAGTACTCATGAACCGCCTGGCTCGAGGGTTTCAGAATGAACCAGTAATGGCCGTAGGGACTCAGCGTTAAGGGATAGCTCTGGTTTTCCCTGATGGCCGGAAAATCGTTTTTACTGAATAGTTCTGTGGGAATATAATTCTTGAATGATTGCAGATCCAGTTGGGCGGGCTGCGCATAACGCGAGAGGTTGGCCACAACAAGCAGCGTTTCGTCCTGGTAAGTACGTGTAAAGGCGAGTACTTTCGGGTTTTCGACATTGATGAATTTCATGTCGCCGCGGCTGAACGCTTTGTAATTTTTGCGCATCCTGATCATCTGCGTCATGAACCAGTAGAGCGATGAAGGATTCTTTTTCTGGTTCGCAACATTCACCGATTCATAATAATATTCCGGGTCGAGAATAAGCGGGAGATATAGCTGCTGGGGATTTGCCGTTGAGAAGCCGGCGTTCCTGTCGCCGTTCCACTGCATGGGTGTGCGCACACCATCGCGGTCGCCAAGGTAATAGTTGTCGCCCATGCCGATCTCATCTCCGTAATAAATCACCGGCGTACCGCTTAGTGAAAACAGCAGCACATTCATCAATTCAATCTTGTTCCTGTTGTTTTCCATCAGTGGTGCGAGGCGGTGCCTGATGCCCAGGTTGATCCGCGCCTTGGGATCCTTCACGTACACTTTGTACATGTAGTCGCGCTCTTCGTCGGTAACCATCTCCAGCGTCAGCTCATCGTGGTTCCTGAGAAAGATCGCCCACTGGCAATTTTCGGGGATTTCCGGTGTCTGGTCGAAGATGTCGGTAATGGGATACCTGTCTTCCATCTGGAGGGCCATGAACATGCGGGGCATTACGGGGAAGTGGTAGTTCATGTGGCATTCATCGCCATCCCCGAAATACGATGCGGAATCTTCGGGCCACATATTTGCTTCCGCGAGGAAAACCGTACCCGGGAAATTCGTGTCCACATGCTTCCTCATTTTTTTCAGGTACTCGTGGGTTTCCGGAAGATTTTCGCCATTCGTATTTTCTCTTTCAAAAAGATAGGGCACGGCATCCAGCCTGAAACCATCTACGCCCATGCTGCACCAGTAGTCGAGGATTTTAAAAACCTCCTTCTGTACAACCGGGTTGTCGTAGTTCAGGTCGGGTTGGTGATAAAAGAACCGGTGCCAGTAATACTGCTGCGCAACACTGTCCCACGTCCAGTTGGAAGTTTCAAAGTCCTGGAAGATGATCCTGACGTCTTTATATTTCGCAGGATCGTCGGTCCAAACATAGTAATCCCTTTCCACCGACCCTTTTGGTGCTTTACGTGCGCGCTGAAACCACGGATGCTGGTCGGAAGTGTGGTTGATAACGAGCTCGGTGATGACTTTGAGGTTTCTTTTATGTGCCTCTTTCAACAGTTTCCTGAATATTTTTATGTCGCCGTAAGAGGGGTTGATGTTGTAATAATCGGCGATGTCGTAGCCATCGTCGCGCAGCGGCGAGGGATAGAAGGGCAGCACCCAAACTGCCGTAACACCAAGGTCCTTGAGGTAATCGAGTTTGTCGAGGAGGCCATGAAAGTCGCCAATGCCGTCTCCATCCCCGTCTTTAAATGCCTTGATGTGCAACTCATAAATGATCGCATCCTTGAACCAATGCAGCTTTTCGTCGAACTGGCTTTTCTCTCCGCTCATATTTGATCTTCGGTTTTAAATGTCCTTGCATAATGCGTACCGCTTTGTAACTTCCCATACTTATCCCATTCAGCACTGAAAATTTACGCCGATAAACAATCAAAAACGCTTTTATGGAAAGAAGAACGTTCATTAAAAATACAGGGATCGTTTCTGCCGGTTCGTTAGTTGTCCCTCACATCGTATTTGGAAGAAGTGCCGCATCGGCTGTGCAGCTCGGCATCATTGGGTGCGGCAACAGGGGAACTGCGGTCATCACTTCAATGATGAAGCATAATAACTGCCGCATCGTTGCCATGGCCGATTTGTTCGAAGATAAACTGAAAATGCGCGCCCCCACTTATAACCAGTTGAACAAAGAAAAGGGTTTCGACGACGTCAAAACAGGCAACATGTACCGTGGGCCGAAGTCGTTTGAGCAACTGCTGAGAAACAAGGAAGTGGACGCCGTGCTGATCTCTTCGCCGGCCTACACGCATCCTGATTTCCTGGAGGCGGCCATTGCTTCGGGTAAGCATGTGTACTGCGAGAAACCAGCCGCCGTTGATGTAGACGGTTGCCGCCGGATGCAGCGTGCCGGCGGGTCGGTAAATGCAAAGCAGAGCGTGGTCATCGGCTTTCAAATCAGGTACGCCTCTCCTTATGTTGAAATGATCAAACGCATTCACAATGGCGCCATCGGCGACGTCATCAATGCCCAACTCTATTACCTGTCGTCGGCCAACGAGGTGAAGGGTAAAGAAGGGATGTCGAAAGATGAGTTCATGATCCGGGATCATTTTCATTATCGGTCCATGTCGGGCGGCATCCTGCTCGACCAGGGCATTCACATGCTCGATGTGTGCAACTGGGGCCTGCAAAAATTGCCCGTGAAAGCCATTGGTGGCGGCGGATTAAAGCTGTCGGAACACCAGGGCGATGCATGGAACCACTACCAGGTGATCTATGAATATCCCGACGGCATGCAGGTGACCTGCCAATCTACGCAGTTCGGCGATGTTTTTGGTGACGTGTGCGCGCGGTTCCTGGGCACTAAGGGTATAGCCGAGGCGCATTACAGCGGCGGCGTCTTCATTAAGGGTGAAAACAAGTGGGATTCGGGCATCATCAGGGACGGCGATTCTGTTACGCCGGAGCAGCGTGCATCGGGTGCGTTCCTCTCTTCGCTTGAAGACGCGGACCCAAACAAGGGCAAATCGTTCATCAATAGTATCGAAACCGCTAAGTTCCTGAACCAGTGCGAACAGGGTGCCACTTCCACGATGACGGCAATACTGGGAAGGCAGGCCGCAGAAAAAAAGAAAGGGGTTAGCTGGCAGGAGATGATTGAAGGCAACGAAAAGATCCCTTCGGGTGTGGATGTGATGAAGTTTGCCTGATTTGCAGGCGCAGAAACGCTGGCTACCGCTCATCACAAAACGCTTTCCTTGCTACGATGATATTCGTACATTAAAGAAAATTCATCGTTATGCAAGTACCAAAATTCACCCGCGCTGCCATTTTATGCTTATGCATTTTTAGCAACATTGCATTACCGGCTCAAACACTCGATAAGGAAGAAAAGGCGGCCGCCATCCGCGCCATCGCGGGGTACATCGCCGCCAATTACGTATTTCCTGAAAAAGGCGGCCAGATAGCGTCGCACATACAAAGTGTTCATTTCAGGGGAGAATTCGATAAAGCCGCCACCTGGAAGGAATTCGATAAGATGGTAACGGAATCGTTGCAACGGTTTTCGGGCGACAGGCATCTATACGTAAAGAATAACCCCCATGAGGTGAGGAAGTTGAAGCTGGCGAGTGGCGGTGGCACGGAAACCATTGGCAACGAAGACGAAAAAGATGCTGAAGGTAATTACGGCATCAGCGAATCGAAAGTGTTGACAAACAACATCGGTTACCTTAAATTAACCGGTATAGACATCAACGACAGAAGTTTGCCACTGCTGTATGCGGCCATGCGCACTGTGGAGAATACCGATGCGCTGATCATTGATTTGCGGAATAACGGGGGCGGAGGATCAGTAAAGGGCGCGGTGATAGAGAGTTATTTTTTTGAAGAGAATACACCGCTACTGGATTTTACTGGCAGAAACGGGGTGATGAACACCGATTCGACGGTTAGCTGGCTGAAGGAAAAGAAATACTCCGGGCCGGTGTATGTGCTCATCAACCAGAAGACGGCTTCGGCTGCGGAAGCACTGGCTTTTGTGCTTCAGAAAAAGAAACGCGCGAAAGTGGTGGGCGAACGTTCGGCCGGCGCCGCTTACAAAAACGATTGGTTTGTGGTGAATGATGAGAATTATGTTTCTGTGTCAACCGCTTCGCCCAACCTGCACGGCACAATGCGTACCTGGGAAGGGACCGGCATTGTACCGGATATTAAGGTGAAAAATGATGATGCGCTTGCGTTTATACTAAATAAAATTGGCAGATAATAGTAAGATAAAAGCGCTCGATCGTTATATAGCGAAGGAGGTCCCGCAGAGAGCCCACAGGGCCTTTAATACGGTTTTAAGCACGAAATTTCGGTAAAAATCTTACTTTACAGGTTGTTTACCGCATACTGGGCCCACACAAAAGAAATACGCGCAAGTTCATTATTTGCATTAATAATTAACATTAATAATTAATCAATGACTACAC
>CBIGXK010000266.1:0-5677 GCA_966193805.1 uncultured bacterium
GGCTATTACGTGGTGATGAGTATTTATGGATGGTGGCACTGGGCAAAAAAGAAAGACAAGCCACCTGTAAAGATCAGTTACTGCACAAAAAAAGACTGGTGGATCGTAGCAGCGATTGTTGGCATCGGTTACGGCCTTTTACTGTTTATGCTAACTCACTTTACGGTTCTATTCCCGAGCTTCACACCATCTACCGTTCCTGAACTGGATGCAGTGGTGACAGTAACAGCCTGGGCAGGCATGTGGCTGCTGGCACAGCGAAAAATAGAGAACTGGATATTGCTTAATATTTCCAATGCAATTTCCATCCCGTTATTGTGGCACAAGAGCCTGCCTTTGTTTGCTGCACTTGCTGTGTTCTTATTTATTGTGGCGGTGCAGGGCTATTATTCATGGAAAAGAAAAATAAAAGAAGAAGATGGTGCATCATCCGTCCACCCTGCTGCCTAACGACCTGAGCGCCGCCATTCGCAATGAAACGGCAACAGCTGAATGTGCGGGTCAGTTAACGCCTGTGCAACTCGACATCATTCACCGTAAACGTTGGTTCAGGTTATTTGTTCCCGAAGTTATGGGGGGATTAAATTATTCGCTGCCCGAAGCGGTGCGGCTGGAAGAAAGCATCGCATGGGCCGATGGCAGCATAGGATGGGTGGTTACATTGTGCGCCGGCGCGGGAATGTTCGTGGGCTATTTCGATGAGACGCTCGCGCAAGAAGTATTTAATAACGACAAAGTTTGCCTCGCCGGAAGCGGACAGGTGAACGGAACGGCAGAAAGAACCGACGACGGATACCTGGTGAGTGGAGCATGGGATTATTCGAGCGGCGCACCGCATGCAACACATTTCACGGCCAATTGCACGGTGGAGGATGAAGGAAATTCTTATGTGCGCTCTTTTATTTTTGAAAGACAGGAAGTGTCGCTGTCGCGAAACTGGAATTATACCGGGCTAAATGCCACGGCGGGACATTCCTTCGCCGTAAATAAATTAATTATTCCGCATCACCGCAGTTTTCAAATTGACCCTTTGCAGGCGAAAATACCCGGAGCTGTATATCGCTATCCGTTTTTGCAATTGGCACAGGCCACTATTTCTGTGAACATGTCGGGCATGTGCCGGTATTTTGCGGAGCTTGCAGCGCCGCTTATCGAAAGGAGGAACAATGCAGTATCGCTGGTTGGAGAGGCGGTGCAGGAAATGGATTCGCTGCGCGGGCAATTTTATTTAGCGCTCGACGAATCGTGGGAGGAGCATCTTTCGGGCGTCATATCGAAAAGTCAATTGGATCATGTAAGCAAGAGCAGCATTCGTCTCGCGCAGCGGTGCAGGGATTGGGTGGACACGTTGTACCCTTATTGCGGGATGGAGGCCGCGCAAACCGGTTCGATCATCAACCAGGTTTGGCGAAATGTTCACACTGCATCGCAGCACACGCTCCTGAACGGAGAGTGAATGAATGAATGATTAATTAATGAATTTGTTGACCGATTCCTTCAACTGGTCCTTGGTAAATGGCTTGGTTAAGAACAGGTCGGCGCCATTCTCGATGGCCACGTCGCCTGCGGAAGCATCGAAGCCGGTGATCATGATCACTTTGCTGGCGGGCGATACTTTCTTGATGATACGCAGGAAGTCCACGCCATACCCGTCGGGAAGTTTATTGTCGAGGAGCACAACATCGGGCTTATGGTCGTGAAGATATGTCGCAGCGTTGCTAAGGCTGGTGACGTGTTCGAGATCCATTTGTTCGCCGGTGAGGATGATGTTCATCAGCAGACACATATCCCCTTCATCTTCGATGATCAGTACTTTCTTTCGCGTTACTTTTTCCACTGTATCGTATTTAGTGCACTAAGATATAGTATTTTCCACATTCCGTAACGACATCCTGGGGTCATCTTAGGGTCATCTTAGGGTGATCCTGGGGTTTTCTTCGGGTATAAAGTCCGGGCATACCCGAGGATCACCCCGGGATGATGCCAGGCAGGCATTAAGGAGACGGCGGTAGCATGAATCGTGCGCAACAGAACCGATAAATCAAAACCTGGAGCCGGTCACCAAAAAAAATTTCTGCGTATCTTCCGTTATAACCGCCTGCCAAATGCCCACGATAACCCAACACGCCATTCGCGAGTCGCTTGATGAAATGAACGACAGCCTCTGCCAGGATCTGAAAATGCTCCGCAACTACCGGTCGGCACTGGTGAAGGAACAGCAGTTCGACATGATAGAGACCTTAATTGCGATAGAACAGCACATCGAACAATTACTCTCGGTTATCAAAAAGCAAACCACCTGACAACATCACAGCCGTACACGTTTGCCCGGCGCCGAATCACCTGTATTCGTGCAGCAGGTTCGCCATGAGAAGCGGGCGGGTATTCGTATTTTCGACACATGAATTAATGCCATTTTAATCACTCCCCTTTCCCGAATCGTTTGCAGTTGCCATCTTTGCGCCCTTTGAGGGTTTTTATTGTTGATCTTAATTTTTACTGATGGAATCTTTCTGGAACACCGTGCTTTGGAACAACACCGTACGCGACTGGCTGATTGCGCTGGGAATAATTGCCGGCGCCATGCTCGCCCTGCGCATCATTCAATCGATCGTAATAAGTAAAATCAAAAAGCTCACCGCAACAACAAAATCGCGATTCGACGATTTTTTAATCAGTGTAATACAGCGGTTTGTGATGCCGATGCTGTACGTGCTGGCCATCTATTCAGCGATGCATTACCTGAAGCTTCCCGCCCGCTTCCAGTCGGTACTGCGCGTGGCGGTGATGGTGGTGGTCACCTTTTACGTTCTTCGCATTATCACGGCGTTTGCGGGCTACGCCTTTACGCAGGGCCTTTCGAAAGACTCCAACAGACAACGCGAAAAACAGGCCAGGGGTATATTGCTGATCCTGCAGGTGATCCTCTGGTGTGGCGGTATCCTCTTCCTCGTTGATAACCTCGGCTACGACATCACCACCCTGGTGGCCGGGCTCGGCATTGGCGGTATTGCCATCGCCCTGGCGGCACAAACAATTTTAGGCGACCTGTTCAGCTACCTGGTGATCTTTTTCGACAAGCCCTTTGAGATCGGCGACTTTATCATCGTAGACGACAAACTCGGCTCGGTGGAGTATATCGGCATCAAGACAACGCATATACGCACACTCGGCGGCGAGCAGCTCATCTTCTCCAATACTGATCTCACGAATTCGCGGGTACATAATTACAAACGCATGGCCGAGCGGCGCGTCGTCTTTAGTTTCCGCCTGCCCTATGATACACCGCGGTCGCAGCTCAAACTGGTATCGGGCTGGGTAAAGCAGATTATCCAATCTGTCAGCAATACCCGCTTCGACCGCGCGCACCTTTTCTCGTTCGGCGAATCGAGCATCAATTTCGAAGTGGTGTACTATGTGCTGTCGCCCGATTATAATATCTACATGGACATTCAGCAACAAATCAATTTACAGTTGATGGAGATTTTTGAAAAAGAAAATATTCACTTCGCCTTTCCCATACAAAAACTGCTGGTGCATACGGAAGGAGACGAAGAAAAAACGGAGCAGCCTTAACTGAACAATGCGATCAGGCGGCTGCTCACAGTTCCCAGCCGCAGTATTTGCAAAACTTCGCATTCTCATCGTGACCCTCGCGACCGCAGGAAGGACAGGCCCTGTTGTCGCTGTTCCTAGACTTTGCAGAAAGCGCCATCTCCGTGGTGATAATACCGGTGGGCACGGCGATGATACCGTACCCCAGCAGCATGATGAAGCTGGCAATCATCTGGCCAAGCGGCGTTACGGGGGCAATGTCGCCATACCCTACGGTGGTAATGGTGACGATGGCCCAGTAAACGGAATGAGGAATGCTGTCGAATCCATTCTCCTGTCCTTCTACCAGATAAATAATGGATCCAAGGATCACGACGGTGGTGAGCACGAACAGGATGAAAATACTGATCTTGCGCACGCTGTTCTTAATCGCAACAGAAAGGAACTTCATTTCGGAAAGGAAATGAACGAGCCGGAAAATCCGGAACACTCTCAACAACCGCAACGCCCGCAGCACCAGCAGCGACTGCGATCCCGGAAATAAAACGCTGAGATAAGTGGGAATGATGGCGATAAGATCGGCAAGTCCCAATACGCTGAACATATAGCCCAAAGGCTTGCGAATGCAGATGAGCCGCAAAATATATTCGATCGTAAACAAAACGGTAAAGAACCACTCGATGGCGTAGAACAACGTGCCGTAACGCTCATGCAAACTGGCTACACTGTCGAGCATCACAATGACGATGCTCACGAAAATGCTGACCAGGAGAACAATATCAAATGTTTTGCCCGCGGTGGTTTCAGATTCATAAATGAGCTCATGCAATTGCATTTGCCATTTCTGTAATCCTTTTTCTTTGCCGTTTGCCTTTTTCATCTTTAAATTTAGGCAGACTGGCGGAAAGATCAGAATGAAAACGCCGCGCCAATCGTGAGATAGGAAACGCCATAACCCGCTTCAGCAAAAACACCCACATTATCGGTGAAGAAATAGCGGCCGCCTACATAAGCAGATAATCCCGCGGCGCTGCCGTAGCTACCTGCATCATACTGGCCAAGGGAACCATTATCCTCGTATTTATAACTGAGAATGTTGTAAGACAGCATCAACCCGCCATACACGTCAAACTTCTCGTTATTGATACCGTTGTAATGGTAGGCACTGCGAACGCCGATGATCGTATAGTTCCACTTCTGAGAATAATGATATGCGCCGGCGCTGCCGCTGTACTTGTATCCCTTTGTGCCCGCATAACCGCCGAGGCTGATCACGCCGGGCCCGCCTACTTCCCAAACTCCTTTTTCGTATTGAACGCTGATGCCGGGAGATTGGGAACCATAGGTAAAGCTGCCGAAGCTGCCGCCAAAGCCTATCCCGGCGGCGAGCACATTCGTTCCTTTAACAAAGGATTGCGCCGATGCGGTAGAACACATCGTCACGCCTACGAATAAACTAATCAGTATTTTTTTCATCGTCAAAAGTTTAGGGGTCTATAATAATTTTGATTTTAGCCGCTGAAATTCTTCGTCAGTGATCTTACCACTGTTTTTCATGTCAATCAGCTTTTCCAGTTCCTCCATCCTGGCCATCTTCGTCTCATTGCCGTTCAGCGATTCAAGGGAGGAAGAAATATTTTTTTTGACAGATGTCAAGCCGTCGGCAAGTGTTTGCCCGGTGGCTTTTAGCAGCCACGCAACGGCAACGATGAATATGGAAGAAAGCATGGCCAGCCAGATGCCGATACCCGGAATTGTATCCACCAGGCCCATGCCCATCTTCATATTGTTCTTTGCGCCCACGAGAAAACCAATCGCGCCCAGCAACGCCACCACACCGGCGCCGAGAGCGATCATCCACGGTGTTTTTTCGAGGCGCGCCTGTTGGTTGCCGGTGATCGATAGAACACCCGTGATCAAAAAACAGAGGAAAACAAGGATGCCCACGCTCCTGAAACCATTGACGCTGGTGTCAACACCCATTCCCTGCAGGAATCCACCAACATCCATGCGTACCCACGGAAGAAAAACGGAAATGAAGCCTATTGCTGCTGCGATAAGCAACAACTTTCGCTGACGATGCATATTTTTGACGGGCATAGCGGCGTTTTTGTTTGAAAGA
>CBIGXK010000267.1:0-5671 GCA_966193805.1 uncultured bacterium
GTATGGCCATCGTCTTTCTTACATTCTGGACCGGTTATATCGGAATATTGTTTTTTAAGAAGAAAGACTGGACACTGCCGATGCCGCTCGTCTGGGGCATCCGCCTCGGCATTTTGTGTTTTGTGTTTTTTGCTTTGGAAGGAGGCGTAATGGCCGCGCTGCTAAGACATACCGTAGGGGGTGACGATGGCGGTAAGGGTTTGCCGCTGATCAACTGGAACAAGGAGCATGGCGATCTGCGCATTGCGCATTTCCTCGGCATGCACTCACTTCAAATATTTCCGTTGTTTGGATATTACATCGCCACCAGCAGCAAAACGACCATCACCTTTGCCGCATTTTACGTTGGCCTGGTGGTGGCGGTGCTGGTTCAGGCGCTGATGGGTTTGCCGTTATTTTGATGCTGCCTAACTTGCAGTCATGACAGGCAAACAACTACAGGAGATTCCGCTTTCTATTCTCGACCTGGCCCCGATCACTGCGGGCAACTCCGCCGAAGCAACTTTTAAAAACAGTTTACTGCTGGCGCAACGTGCCGAAGAACTGGGATACCACCGGTACTGGCTTGCAGAACATCACAACACTGAAAGTGTGGCCAGCTCGGCAACCGCGGTGTTGATAGGATACATCGCCGGCGGCACAACGACCATGCGTGTGGGCAGTGGCGGCGTCATGCTGCCGAACCACGCGCCGTTGGTGGTGGCCGAACAATTTGGTACGCTCGCTTCGCTGTATCCGGGCCGCATAGACCTGGGGCTGGGACGTGCGCCAGGCACCGACCAGCTAACGGCGATGGCACTGCGTCGCAACCGCATCGAATCTGTGCACGACTTCCCCGAGGACGTCATCGCATTGCAAAATTATTTTTCGAAGGAAAACAGCACGGCGAAGGTCCGCGCCATTCCGGGTGAGGGCCTCGACATTCCGATATGGATTCTGGGTTCGAGTACCGATAGCGCACGACTGGCCGCATTGCTCGGTCTGCCTTATGCTTTTGCCAGCCACTTTGCGCCGACGCAATTTATTGCCGCGATGGATATCTATCGAAACACTTTCCGTCCGTCGAAGTACCTCGATAAACCGTACATGATGGCTTGTATCAACGTGATAGCAGCCGACACCGACGGTGAGGCGGAGCGTTTGGTAACGTCTTTTTACCAGTTGGCGCTTGGATTGGTAACGGGCATGAGGAAGCCGCTGCAACCGCCCGTTGACAATATGGACAACTTGTGGAACGAATACCAGGAGGCAATGGTGAAACAGATGATGCTATACACGTTCGTTGGCGGAAAGGACAAAATCAACAATGAACTCTCTTTGTTCCAGCAACAGACGCAACTGGATGAAATGATGGTGACGAGCCATATTTACGACCCCGGCGCGCGTATTCACAGCTATGAAGTGCTAAAGGCGGCGCAAAGCGGATAAGCCGGTACAAAGCCGGTAACGCTACGGTAGACAAGGGTGGAATGAAATTATCTGTAGAATAAGGAAAAATTTCATGAAACAGCAAATACGAAGGGAAAGAAGTAAGCTGGTGATGTTGATCGAGCATTTGTTGGAGGGTCCTATGGTCTTCCTGGGATTTGTATGGCTCGTTCTATTAGTGATTGAATTGGTGTGGGGTTTGAGCCCCGTATTGGAAACCTGCAGTCTCATCATCTGGGCACTGTTCATCATTGATTTTCTGCTGAAATTCTTTATTGCGCCGGTCAAAATGCAATACTTGAAGAAGAACTGGCTCACCGCGGTATCGCTCATCATTCCTGCCTTTCGTGTTCTTCGCATATTCAGAGTCATGCGATTGTTTCGTGGTGTGAGAGTGGTAAAAGTGGTGGCTTCCCTTAACCGCAGCATGAGAAGCCTTGGCGCAACCATGAACCGCCGTGGATTTGGATATGTCGTGCTTCTTACCCTGATCGTTACATTCGGCGGCGCCGCGGGAATGTTCGCGATCGAAAAAAACAATCCCGGGTTTGAAAATTATGGTATGGCGCTGTGGTGGACATCAATGCGGGTGATCACCGCAGGCAGCGACTTCTGGCCCATTACAGCCGAGGGCCGTGTTCTCGCGTTCATACTTTCGCTTTTTGGTTATGCTATATTCGGATATGTTACGGCCACGCTGGCTACTTTTTTTATCGGCCGGGATGCCGAAGAGAAGGATGCGCCGCTGGCAGGGGCGAAGGAAGTGGAGGAGTTGAAAAAACTTTTACTTTCACTGTCGCAAAAGCTGGAAACACAAAATCCGGAAATCAGGGCTGAACGGCGGCAGGGTTGATGACGACATATTTGATGGATTTCGCTGCACTGCCCGGATGATAGGAATAAGTGATGTGCAGCAAACCATCGGCCGTTTGAAACATGCCGGGGTACGAATAATTCCCATCTTCCTTTTCATGTTGTTCAAGTGGAAGTTTCCATTTCCAGGTGACGCCTTCGTCGTCCGAAATAAACAGGGACAACCTGTATCTCCCATCATCCACATCGTTACCCACGAAGGCCCACTTACCGTCCTGGAGATTCAGCAATTCGACGCTTGCCGTATTGGGAATACCGGTTTTCATTGCGGTTGACCAGGACTCACCGTTATCTGTCGAAACGCTGCGTTGCACGCGTGTGGGTTCATCTCCGCTGTCGCGCATCATGGCTACGATCGTTCCATCATTTTTTATGGCGAGCGCCGGTTGAATAGGACCCCTGCCAACAATCGGCAGCGACGGCTTCCACGTGTCACCGTCATCATCGGACAGGGCCACGATAGACATGTTGAGCCCGTCGGAATATAATGGCAGCAATATTCTTCCGTTTTTTAACTGCAGCGGTTGTATCCTTGTCATCCAACCATAACTTCTCTTCTCCGGCTCGCTGCTGGCTTGCCTGATCATGTCGTCATAGCGGGGCGCATAAGCCGCCCATCCATTTGTGTTTGGTGGCAGCGCTTTCAGTTTCGTGTTTACTTCTTTTGAAAAATCAATCCCGGGCTTCAGCAAAATATTGTCCTGCCAGTTCCAGGCCGGAGCGCCATCGCCCTTGAAGTTGGTGGCGGTTTTATAGCGTAATAGCGATTGCTCCCATTGATTGGCCTGCACGGCGATCCAGAAGAGAAACAGTTTTCCTTTTTTGTTCACAAACAAAACGGGGTTGCAGTCGGGCAACCCGTACGTATCGGCCATCACAAAGGGCGCCGACCATTTCTTTGCTCCTTTTTTCAAACGTGCGCCCATGATCTTTACATCATCGGCGGTGCGCTCACCGCTGCCGTAAAACCAGGCTGCGAGCATGTCGCCGTTGGGCAAGCCTGCTATCGTGCTGCCATGCACATGTTTTTCCTGCAGCGGAAATATCAGTTGCTCTGTCACGAATGCTTTGTTGCGTTGCGCCGTTCCGAAACTGATTTTGCCCTTCCAGAATGCGATGCTTTCCCGGTTCCACGTGTAGCAGGCAACCAGGTTTCCATTCTCATAAAACATATCCGGGTAGGAAAGTTCATCATCTCCTTTTCCTTTTTCAATATCGAAATGATAGGACCAGGTTTTGCCATTATCGGTTGAAACACTTACGGTAATCGGAAATCTCTTACCCCAGTTTTTGTCAACCGGATTGTAGATAACTGCAACAGTGTCGCCATTGATGTGTGCCACGTCGATCCCGCTGTTGTTATTGGGAAGGATTGTTTTATACACCGGGCTCCATGTTTTTCCATAATCTTTCGAGTCGCTCCGGCAAATTGCGCCGGCAGAACTTCTGAGCAGCATGTGTACGTGCCCGGGTGCGGACTCCCATAGTGCCGGTTGAATAATTCCCTCGCCGGTAATCGCTTTCCTGTCTATTGGCAAAGTGTCCGATGCGGTCCACGTCTTGCCAGCATCTTCACTTCGATCCACGAAAGCGTTCCATACGCGGTTGCGTTCAATCGAAGCGGGAGCAATCCATGTGCCATCCGATAGAATTATCGGCTGGTTGCGAACGGGCCCCCTGCCGCCTTTGTCGCCCTGCACCAGCTCGCGCGGTGTGGACCATGTTTCTCCTTCATCGGCCGATTCCATGATCCACGTTTCCCAATAGTCTATTTCTTTTCCTACTTTAAAAAAGAGATAAATTTTTCCGTTGTCTTTAAAGAGTACAGGGTTCCAATGCGGTTCGTTCCTGATCTTCACCGCAAGGTGCGGCGGCGACCAGTTACCCGGTCTGCCCTTCGCCATCCATATTCCCACGTCGTTGTTTTTTTCTTCGGTACCGGCAAACCATGCAAACAGGTATTGTCCCTCTTTAAGACCAATCAGTGTGGAGGCATGGCACTGTTTAAAGGGCCGGTTCTTTCCAAAAATATGTTCGTACGAAGTGGTGCTAATTGAAATTTTCGAAGTAGGTGTTTGGGCCGCTGCCTGAATGTTCCATAAAAGTAACAGGGCGGCCAATTGGATCGTTCTCATCGTATAATATTAAATAGCGGGGTCGAGTCTTTCGGGCGACAATGCAATTTCGGTGGGGTCTACAGGTTTTATTTGCAGCCGGTCGCACCACCCAAGGAAATTATCATAAATATTATCGAGTGTATTTTTTTGTTCCGGCGTGAGCTCAAGCACATGCGACCTGCTGATGGTACGCACCGGCACCCCCCGCTTGCGCAAAAAATATTTTGCACTCATGGGATATGCCACATGGATGAGCGGATCAACCCGTGTAAGTTCTGATTGCAGCCAGGCCACTTCCTCGCTTTTTTCAGGATTCGTTGCGTTTGCGCACATCCACACCAGTATTTCAGGATAAAAATTGCCGGAAATGGACGACATGCCCCTTGCGCCCATTTGCAATGAATACATCGCGTTGGGTGTATGGGCGTCGAAGAATTCGAGCGTTGGATCGTCTTTCACAAGCTGCAGCTTGGCCCTTACTAATTCAATGTTGATGGAAGTATCCTTGTGATATACCAGCCGGCCGGACGCGAGCAATGTCTTAAACACTTCGGGCGACAATATCCGTTTATACGGCGCCGGGCATTCATATAGTCCAAGCGGGATGCCCGGCGTAAGGCGAAACATTTTTTCAAAGTTACTGATCAGTACCTCGTCACTGTCGTCCACATTCGCATAGTGGCCGGTGATCAGGATCACTGCGTTGATACCCGTGTCGTAAATTTTTTTCGCAAACTCTGCTTTATCGGCGATCGTGAAACCGAATGAACCGGTTGCCACGATGGGCACACGGCCGCGAACTTGTTTTACAATATGTTTTGTGAGCTCGAGGCGCTCATCTTCGCTGATGCTGTACATTTCGCTGCTCAGGCAGTTGGCGAACAGGCCCTTCACTCCTGCGGCGAGGTAAAATTCGACAAGCCTCGATACCACGTCAAGGTCAACTTTGGCCTTGAGGTTGAACGGTGTGATCATCACCGGCACAAATTTTTTTTCATTCGTATGCATAACTTTCGTTTTTAATATTCACTGCTGCACACCCAGGCGTGCAGATCTCCTGAAAGAGGTAATCAGTAAACCGGCGAGAAAGATGGTTAATGTACCGATCACGATCACCATGTTTGCATTGAGCGGATTCCGCAGAAATTCATATTCGGGCGGCAGCAGGTACGAAAAGGTCATCCACAAAATTACCACGATCCCAATAATCGTTGCCGCGAGTGCCTCATGACCGCTGGTTCGCCGGCTTACGA
>CBIGXK010000268.1:0-5656 GCA_966193805.1 uncultured bacterium
TCCCGTCTCACGTCTCACGTCTCCCGTCTCACGTCTCACATTTCACATTTCACCTTCACTTTGCCGGTGTCTCGGTTTGAAATTTAGCTTATATTTAGTTAGCAAATTATTTCGCCATGACTGCAAACACCTTTCTCAGATCTAAAATTACTGTCGATTATTTTCGCAGCAACAGAGGCTATTTTTATATTTTGGCGCTAACCGTTGGCGCTTGCTTTACTGATTCACCGAGCGGTAAAGAGCAGGTGATGATAGCGTTGCCATTAATGCTCGCATTTGAATGGACGATCCTTCTAATGGATAGATTCAGAAAGTAAAGAATAGTCTTTTGAAGATATTGAAACTGCAGGTATTGTCAGATACATATCATTTGCTTATTTCGAGCACATCTGCAAGTCGTTAGTTTTCAGATTGTAATCCTTCATCGCGGAAGCCAACGGGGGTATCGGATCGGTTTCTATCCCCGCGCCATGTGCTGGATGCGCGCATAGTCATGATTGTTCTGCGAAAAGTTTTATCTTGAAAATATTTTAACCCCGAAACCGAATAGCTAATTTTAAACTTCATCCTATGCGCGCATCTTCAAACAGGATACGACTGTCCAACGATACCATGGATAGCCGTAGAAAAAGAAATGCTTTTATTGAAATAGCCAATGAAAATAAGGGTGGTTTCCCTTCATGGGGTGATGGCTCCAGTATAAGGAGAACCGTTATTGATGCTGAAAGCGGGAGGCTCGATGTTCATTTAAGTTATGAGCTGCCCACCGATGATATCTGCGAAATGGTGAGGGCGGGAGCTGCTGATGATGTTTTTACAGTGGGTCAGTGCATTGCCATGATAAACACTGTAACGGCCTCTTTGCAGCGGCAGTCTTTGTAATCTGTATTGTCTACTACGCAATCTTTCGATCGGTGCTTCTTGTGCACACGACCTGGAGCGTTTCACGCGAAGGCGCGAAGTTCCGCAAAGGCGACAAAACCACACACCCACCGCGGCTCACGAATTGCATATATCTGCCTAAAACTCGTATGCAACGTATCATCTACCCGGCAATCGCCCTGTTTCTCGTTTCCCTATCCTCCTGCGAAGTTATCGGAGGCATCTTCAAGGCAGGCGTATGGACCGGCCTCATCCTCGTTGCCATCGTCGTGGCGCTGGTTATCTTCCTCATCACCAGGTTCCGCAAATGAACCCTTTCTTACATACCCAATAAATAAAAGGAGGCATCACTCGTTTTTCAAACTCTTCACCGGCGAGGCCGCGGCATAAAGGAAACATTGCACGGCAACGGCCACAATGGCCATGATACCGGCAATACCGCCGGCAACCAAAAATAGGGAAACATCTATACGTATCCGGTAGGCAAAATTGCCCAACCACCCATTCATCACATACAACGCAAACGGAACCGCCACAATGAACGAAATCAACACCAGCTTTAAAAAACTACCCGTCAGCAAAGCAACGATCTGCACCACCGACGCACCCAAAACCTTCCGTATACCTATCTCCTTAATACGCCGGCTGGCCGACAAATGCGCCAGCCCAAACAAACCCAGACAACAAATAAGCAATGAAAAACCTGTTGCCATGCCAATGCCCTTCTGCCAGCGATTTTCCCGCTCAAATTCTCTGGCATTTAACTCATTCATAAACGCATATTCAAAAACCGCATTCGGCATGGCGCTCTTGTAAGCTTTCTGCAACGCCGCAATGCCTTCCTGCATCTTACTTTTCTCCACCTTCACCCACATTTCTCCCTGCTGGTTGGCAGACTTAAAAATGACCATCGGACTGATGCGCACCCGCAGAGAATTGAAATGATAATCTTTCACGACGCCGATAATCGTCGTCCGGCGATTGTCATAGTATTCACCCAGCTTCACCGTGGCGCCGATCGGTTGCTCAATGCCGGCCTCGCGTACGAAAGATTCGTTCACGATAACCGCGTCATCATCGCCCGGAGTGGCGGCCGAAAAATTGCGACCGGCCACCAGTGGAATTTCCAACGCTGTCAAATAATTCTCATCCGTCATCTTATGAAAGGCTTCCAGCTTTTTGCCATTCACCTCCAGCGCCGAGCTCCACCCATTATTGCCAAACGAAACGGCTCTGATGGCCGGCTCTTTTGCCAGTTCATTTGTTAAGAAACGGGTAACCGAAGCATAGTCGCGATTGCCGGAAACAGCGGTGCGGATGATCCCGTTAGGGTTGTAACCCAGATCGCTGGTGTGGATGTATTCCATTTGCCTGTAGTACACAATCGCGGAGATCAACAGGATGATGGCGGGTGTGAACTGAAGGATCACCAGCCCCCGGAAAGACAAACCCCTGCCCGCCAGCCGAGGCTTATTGTACAATACTTCGTGCGCGTTGAATTTCGATAAAATGTATGCCGGATAGATGCCGGTCAATGCGATCACCGCCACTAACAGCAGGGTAAAAAAACCGAGTATCGACATGTCCAGGCCATCACTAAAGTGCAGCACCTTGCCTGTTAATTCATTAAACGCCGGCAGCAAAGCAGACAGCGCAAAGAGAGAAAGTACGAAGGCAACAAGGCAGTGCAGCGCCGACTCAGTCAAAAATTGAAAAATGATCTGCAATACCGACCCGCCGGAAACTTTCCGTATCCCCACTTCCTTCGACCGCTTCAGTGATCCCGCAATGCTGATATTAATAAAGTTAATGCAGGCCATCAGCAAAATAAACGCCGCTATTACAAGAAAAACGATGGAATAGGCAGACTTGCTGCCGTTAATGATGCCCGCTTCGGCATTGCCGGAAACACTCATCAGCGGATGAAAATGAATATCGCCGATGGGCTGCAGTTGGTAGCTGATGCCGGGATCGAATCCATACGTCTTAATGTTATTGGCCACATGTTCGCGCGCATGACTCGCATACACAAGGTTAAGTTTAGTATTAACCTGCGCGGCGTTCGCGTTCGGGTCGAGCAGAACGAAAGTACCCAGGTAGGCGTTGAGCCACGAATTATCCTGGAACGACAGCTCCATAAACGCGAAAGGAAACAACACTTCAAACTGAAGCGATGAATTTTCAGGAGGATCCGTAACAACGCCTGAAACGATGAGTGGCTTGTTCAATCGTTCGAAAGACGGATCCGCTTCGAGCGTCACTATTTTACCAACAACATCGGTGCTGTTAAAAAGTTTTTTTGCTGTAGAGGCCGTTAGCACAATGGAGTTCACTGTTTGCAGCGCCGTTGAGGAATTTCCACGGAGAAGCGGGAAGGTAAACAGGTCCAGGAAATTGCTGTCCACATACAGCGACCGTAATTTCAAAGACTTGCCGGCAGCAACGATTTCTGTGTAGATGTCGCCCCCCATAACGCGGGCATACGATTGTATCTCGGGCACCGCCGCCTTAAAGGCACGACCCTGTACCTGCCCGGTGCCGCCAACAGTAACCTTGTCTCCGTAACTTGTTTCTTTGAGTGTGGTAGTAACCCTGTATAAATTGTGATACGCAGCATGAAAATTATCGAAGCTTACCTCGTCGCGCCAAAATAAGATCGCCAGCAACATCGCAGTGACGCCGGCCACCAGGCCGATAACGTTTATGCCTGCATACAGGGCATTCTTCGAAAGATGCCGCAGCGCGGTTTTGATGTAGTTCGAAAACATAATGGCAGGCCGGGAGGTTGATTATGCTTCCTAAGATATTATTAATTCCCGACTGTTACGATTGAAACGCAGTGATGTATTTGTTAATATACTCATCCATTGCGGCGCTCTTGTATTGCATAATGAATCGCGGATGCTCCAGCGGAACGATCTTATCGAAGAAACGGTGCTCCTCGTTTAGTGCAGAAAGAAATTTGGCATTCTTGCCCGTACCGAAACAAAAACAAACATCCGTCTTAACACCGAGACCAATAAGCTTGCCGATATTTTCGATCATAAAATCCTTTACGGCACGCATCAGTTCGGGGCTGTCGTAATAATTGTAGTTCTTCTCGCGCCCGTTGGCATCTACCGAAGTAAAACCCAGCGGACAGGGAGAATTGATGAAGAAATCTTTATAAAAAGCTTCCGCACCTCCATAAGCGTTGATCACACGGTACACAAACACAGAAGAAGGTTCGTGCGTAACCTTGCCATTGTAGGCAATGTTGCATTCACTCACCAGCCGCTTGGGATCGGTAAAAGGAATGCCGGTTAACCCCGCACCAAACCGGCCCGGGTTAATACCCAAAATGAGCCGCCGCGCATTTGTATCGTTGAAGTACTTCCGGCTAAACGCTTTCATAATGGGCATCACGTGCTCCGATTCTTTGAACGGGTTCATGATGCGTATCCCGGGGGGCAATGGGTGGCCGGTATAATGCAGGTTCCTGTGAAATTGAATTACTTTTTCTGCAAAGGTCATGGGCGAGCCTGGAAATTATTTGTAGTAGCCGAGGAAAAGTTTATTGATCTCCACGTAAGGTTTGGCCTCTTCGGCAAAATCGAAAGTGCCTTTGTGCAGCATCTCTTCCGCTGCGCGAAAGAAAGCGCCGTATGCCGCGCGGATCAATGATGAGCCGATGCTTACGCGCTTCACGCCCATGTCTTCGAGTTCGGTTATCGAAAACTTTGCGCCGGTGATGGCCATGATCACATTTACGGGGCGTGGCGCCACTGCCTTCACCACGGCTTCTATTTCTTCGCGTGTTTTAACGCCGGGCGCGAACAAAACATCTGCGCCGGCATCTGCAAATGCCTCGAGACGTTTGATGGTGTCTTTCAGGTCGGGACGGCCATGAATGAGGTTTTCGGCGCGCGCGGTGAGCAGGAAGGGGCGAGGCAGTTGCCGGCACGCTGCAACGGCGGCTTTAACGCGCTCCACGGCAAGCTCAAAGGGATAGACAGGATCGTTGGGGTTGCCGGTGGCATCCTCAATGGAACCGCCCGACAATCCCACCGCAGCGGCCTGCCTGATGGTTTCAGCGCAATCTTCCGGGTCGTCGCCGTAGCCGTTTTCCAGGTCGGCGGTAACGGGCAGGTTGGTGGCGTGTATAATGCTTTGTGCGTTTTGCAGGCTTTCTTCGCGCGACACAAACGCCCGCGCATCGGGCCTGCCCAGCGAAAACGCTACGCCGCCGCTGGTGGTGGCGAGGGCCTTGAAGCCCAATGTTTCTAAAACTCTTGCCGAGCCGGCATCCCAGGGGTTAGGCACCATAAAAATTCCGGCGCGCTGGTGCAGGTCCCTGAAAAGTTCCGCTTTTGTAAGTATTGAATCTTCTTCTGCCATCGTAGTAAAACTTGATTAAGGGATGGCAAATTTAGTCATTTGCCGGGTGGGGGTGAGTCTCCGTTTGGTCATTTTGTTCCCGGCGTGGTAATAAAACGTTTAGTCATGAAGGGTGAAATGCAGGCTGGGCAACGGTTTCACGAACTGGCACACGGTTGGAAATGAGGGAAGCAGGTTTTTCATAGGATATTGGATTTAAAACACGGCCTGGATGTCTATCCGGGCCTTTTTTATTGGCGGTGCATACTATATGGCCGTAGAGAGTGGTTTAGTTGGAAGCGTGGCGCTTTTGCTGGGTGGCCCAGTCGAGCATCAATTGTTCTATTTTTCTTTTTTGAACAAATACTGCCCTGAGGTATTTCAGCGAAGCCTTGTAGTTGAAGGCGTCGTCGATCTG
>CBIGXK010000269.1:0-5630 GCA_966193805.1 uncultured bacterium
ATTATTATAATAATTTTTCAATGCCGTCATAGATTCCTGCGGAGTGTACGGAAAGGAAGCGAGCGCGCCTGTTGGCGTGATCTTGCCGTGATCCTGCCTGATTACTGGCTCATCGGCCTGGTAATTCCACAAGCCGTCGCTTGCCGTGAGGCCCCACGCATCTGCACCGTAGCCATTATGCTTTCCGGGATTCTCTATACAATAACGATAGTTAATGTTCGCAATATTCGTGTTGTTTTCAAAATAGTTTGTGTACTCATCCGTGAATCTGTGAGGATCGAGGCCGAGAAAAGAATAATGTATAAAGAACAACGGACCGCCATTCGATACTCCTACCTTGAGCGGAACACCGTAGTAGGTATTTCCATTCTTATAAAGCGATCCGTCTTTGGTTTGCCCCCACCCGATGCGATACTCCTGAGCCTCTTTGCTTAAACTCGCCCAACCGCTGTAGTAAAAGGATGGTGGCACGGAATGCGTTGGCGAACAGATTGCAAGAAAATAAGTGATCATCGTTTCATTCCAGCCGATCAACTTGTGGTTCATGACCCATCCCTGGTTGGGCGACCAGTGCCAGAAAAGAAATTTATTATTTTTATCGCGCCTGAACCAATCCCATTCAATTCCCTTCCATATTTTGTCTATTCTCCCGATGATATCTTTCTCTGCCGGAACACCGGGATTAAAATATTGTTTTGCGGCGAGTAATCCCTGCGCGAGAAAGGAAGTTTCAACAAGATCGGCGCCATTGTCGCGCGGACCAAAAAACGGTTCCGTTTTTCCGGTGCCGCCATCCAGAAAATGAGGAAAGGCGCCATGAAATTTATCTGCCCGTTCGAGGTAAGAAGTAATTTTTTCGAAACGTTCTATCAATTGTTCCCTTGTTATAAATTTTCTTTCAGCACCTACTATCAGTGCCATTAACCCGAAACCAGATGCACCGGTAGCTACCATGTTCCGCCGGCCATGAATATTTTCCAGCGCCAACCCGCTATTCTTTTCCGCGCCCTCCCAATAGTACCTGAAATGTGCTTCCTGTACCATATCGAGTAACTCTTCATCGCTTAGCGGTTTCGTGGATGCAGCGACAGTATTTGAAAATGAAGATTCATTATAGTTTCTGTCGAGGAGTGTTATCTTATAAAAAAATTCCTTCCCCGTAGTATCCGTAAAATCAGCGTAGCGTGAAATATACGGCGACTGAACACCCACAGGATGATAGTGACGGTTGTCTGACGAGCGGTATATCTTGATCCTTTTCACAGCCGTATCGGAAAGAAGTTCCCATGTAATATCCACGTGTTTACCGAAGCCTTTTGCGGATGTTAATTTCGGTGTCGCGGAAATCACAGCGTAGTTATCATCCAATAATTCAACCTGGTCTATGTAAATCGAATGTTCCTTCCCATCGCTGGATTGTTGCCTGAGTAAGATGGTATCTATTTTTTCTGAAGAGGCGGGTTTGATGCCAAATTTACTTAGAGGCACCTCCACTTTCAGCCACGATTTCTGTTCGATTCTATTTACAAATTGCGACAATGGCAGAAAGGTTACGCCATTTTTTCGAATACCAAACCCAATGGAGGGTAGTTCGCCGGGTAAAGTCGCGGAGCTGATATATAATCTGAATACAAGTTTTGTTGCAGGTGTAAAAAAATCCTGACCACGCGTTACCCTATAAAGCAGGCGTGCCTGCCAGGCGCCCTTTTGGTTAGATACGTATTGCAGGTGAAGCGCATTTGCGGGGGTGAAAAAAATGCTGTCGCTGACGGGTAACTTCCCCGAAACATTTTTTATCCACGACGGCGATTTATATTTTGCCTCGGTGTAGAAATAACTTTGATCCATCGGGCTGTTTTCAAAAAAAATCCTGTCGTACAGCGGCTCCTGCGCAGAACCCGACAACAATAAAAATGAAAGAAAAACGATCAAACCACTACGTCTTATCATCCGATAAAGATAAAAAATCCCGCAACGCCCGCCAGTGAATTTTAGGATTGATGACCGTATTAATATCACAGGATGGGCCGGGTCGTGTCGCGGAGATGCAGGCAGCCGCGGTAGTAGCGCAGCAGGACGCAGCTGTACCAGATAATTACAAGTTGTCCTCATGTCTGGCTGGGTTACTCATTTTGGCTACAACAACCCTCGATTAGACTACAGGAAATCGCGAAATTATCATCACCTTGTGCCCGTCGCCTCTTCGGGTTAAATGAGAGGGCTTTTATCACCAACGATTGCTCCGTTGACTTATAACCTGGTTTTTGAGTATTTTGGAGGAGACACTTTTGGCACCCGATCTTTAACATGACTACCATTAGTTTAACAACGTTTGCAATGAGAGAGGAACAAAACACACCGCACAAATTCGAATCTTTGTCCGAATTACATCGCTCACTGTGATTGCCTAATCCGCAACATCCGCTGGTCAGTTTAATAGTGAATGACGTGAAAGATGTTGATGTAAACAGGCTTCCTCAATATTATATTCTTACCTACTATGTGATATCGTACAAGACGAAACTGAGTGGAAAAATCAGATACGGCCAGGGACATTACGACTTCAACGAAGGTGGCATATTGTTCGCCAGTCCCAACCAAATCATTGGCACGCACAACCATGGCGGAGATCACTCTGGATATGTTTTGATGATACATCCCGACTTTCTTCGAAATTATCCCCTCGCAGCCAGGATAAAGAAGTACGGCTTTTTTTCCTATTCAGCCAATGAAGCATTACATCTCTCAGATAAGGAAAAGGAAATCGTCAATTCAGTTTTTCAAATTATTGAAAATGAATTAAACAGCAGGATAGATGATTTTACGCAGGACGTAATTATCGCTCAAATTGAATTGCTCCTCAATTATGCCAACAGGTTTTACAAGCGCCAATTTCTCACCCGAAAAGCAGTCAGCAACGATTTGCTGCAAAGCCTGGAAGACCTGTTAGACGAATATTTCAGCGCACAAAAACCATTGTGCGAGGGGATACCGACGGTCCAATATCTTTCACAACAACTTAATGTTTCTCCCAGCTATTTGAGTGATATGCTTCGTTCGTTGACCGGTCAAAATGCACAACAGCACATACACAACAAGCTAATCGAAAAAGCCAAGGAGTTGCTCTCCACGACTCAATTGACGGTGTCTGAAGTTGCCTTTGGGCTTGGATTTGAACATCCTCAATCGTTTAGTAAAATGTTTAAGTCAAAAACAAAATCGTCACCGCTAACCTTCAGGCGGTCGTTCAATTAGCCGGGGACGCATTGTAACCAAACTACACATTCACGCTTTAAATCAAAATATGACTTTTAGTACTTGTAGCAATGGCCGTTCAAAGCTGAGCAGTCAATTCATACAGAATATCATTTTAGTAACGGCAATGCTGTGGTTATTGGGCGATTCATCGTATGCGCAAAGTGCGCAGTTGAAGCTCAACGACAAGGAATACTTTGAAATGCCTGGCCTCAACGTAATGGTGGCAAGCGATTTTTACCCGGAGGGTCACCAGGGCGGGGTCAGCATCATCCAGAACGGATCGCGAGTAGCTACTAATGGCGACGTCCGTCTGGATCCTACGCCAGGATACTGGCAGCCGATTCCGAAGGTAGGAGAAAGAAAGCTCGACAAGGCCAACCAGACGATAAGCGTCAGGATGTCGTATCCGGATCCGGCCAGAGACGGCAAAGGTTTAAACGCTATCAATTATCCCGATTTAAATTTTAGCTATACCGTTATTGTAAAACCTCAGGGGAAGGCTTTCCGGATTGTCGTTCATCTCGACAAACCCCTGCCCCAGGATTGGATCGGCAGGGTTGGATTCAACATGGAGCTTTTTCCCGGCAACCTGTTCGGAAAATCGTGGTATCTCGATCGGCAGAGCGGCATCTTTACACAACACCTCAATGGGCCGCAGGTTAAAGATAGACAGGGCGATTTTCAGGTGGTGCCGCTCGCATCCGGTAAAAAACTCACGATCGCCCCGGAAAAAGCAAGTCAGCGTATGACTATTGAGTCTATTAATGGAGGGGACGTGCAGCTACTGGATGGTCGTGCACATCATTACAACGGCTGGTACGTGGTACGATCGCTTGTAAAAGCAGGTGCAACAAAAAACGCCGTTGAATGGCTCGTTACGCCAAATGTCATTCCCGGATGGAAATACAGTCCGGTTGTTCAGATAAGCCAGGTAGGATATCATCCCGATCAACAGAAGATTGCTGTCATCGAACAGGATCGCAACGATAACCGAAGATTGCCCGTTACGTTGTACAGGGTATCAGAAAACGGCGGCCTCGAAAAAATTAAAGAAGCTATCGCTGCCGATTGGGGTGATTTTCTGCGCTATCACTATCTGCAATTCGACTTCACTGATGTGAAACGAACCGGCATCTATAAAATCAAATACGATAAATATGAAACCGAAGCATTCCGGATTCATCCGTCGATATATAGCCGGCATGTATGGCAGCCTACCTTAAATTATTTTTTGCCGGCGCAAATGTGCCATATGCGGGTAAACGATCGCGACAGGGTTTGGCACGGTGACTGTCACAGAGATGATGCCCGGATGGCACCGCTTAATCACAATCATCTCGATGGTTACTTTCAGGGACCTGCTACTTTATGCAACTACAAACCGGGCGAACAGGTACCCGGATTGGACAAGGGCGGTTGGCATGACGCCGGAGACTATGACATGCGTATTGAGTCACAATCAGGCACAATATATGGCTTGGCACAGGCGTACGAAAATTTTAAAATCGACTACGATAATACCACAATTGACCAGATCGATCATGTCGTAGAAATCAACACGCCCGACGGCAAACCGGATGCGCTTCAGCAAATCGAGCATGGAGCGCTGTTTGTGGTAGGCGGCTATTTGTCGCTGGGCCGGTTGTTTAGAGGCGTTATAGAACCGACGCAGCGTCAATACACTTTGATCGGCGACCCGGTAAACATCACGGATAACAGGAGCTTCAATTCAGCCGAATTGAAAGATACCCCTGTTGGCCTGCGCCATTCGCCCGACGACCGGTGGGTGTTTACCGAAGATAATCCGAAAAGAGAGCTGGGCGTAGCGGCGGATCTCGCCGGCACATACCGCGTATTGAAAGGGTTCAATGACACGCTCGCCAATCATTGCCTCAACATTGCGGACGCCGTATGGAAAAATACAAAGGCAACGTATCCTCTGCATCGTGTTCGCCTGGCCGTGGAAATGCTGGTAAACACACATGACGACAAATACGCCGATTTCCTTGTCGAGATGACAAATAAGATCTGTGAAAAAATTGACAGCACCGGTTACTTCATTGGACCGTCGCTTGAACTGGTAAAAGATAAAAAATACGCATCCTCCATTCGACGAGCCCTTCAGCGATTGAAAGATACACTGGATCAGAAAAGCAAGTTAAATCCATACGGCATTCCATACAAGCCCAACACGATGGATCCGGGATGGAACATTTGGGGCGCCGGATGGTCGATTCAGAATTTTGGAATGCAGCAATACTTTCTTAATAAATATTTCCCGGATATTTTCCCGGATACTTACATGCTTCGCGCTTTGGAATTCATACTCGGCCGGCATCCTGGTGCCAACACCACATCGTTTGTTTCAGGTG
>CBIGXK010000270.1:0-5610 GCA_966193805.1 uncultured bacterium
ATCCACGAGGCTCTGTGTAGGAGACACTTCGCTCGAGCCGCCATTGACCTGCGGCCAGTAATGATATTCCCTGTCGTCGCTCACATCGGCCGTGGCGCCTGCAGCAGCAGATGCAAACTGAATTTCGAAAATCGACTCCTGGTTGTTCTCAAAATTGCGGTTGATAATGTGGTTAAAATCGTCCATCAACTTGTACGTCCCCGATGCTATCACTTCTCCAAGGTATTTTTCGGCGTTCACGTAATCTTTCATAAACAGGTACACTTTTCCCAGCAGCGACTTTGCCGCACCGCTTGTTGCCCTGCCCAGGTCCTTTGCGTCGTAAGACACCGGTAGATCGTTGATCGCGTCGTTGAGGTCCCGGATCATGACGGCCTGTATATCCGCAATCGGCGATTTGGCAATGAGGGCATCGTCTGGCTCGGTAAACGGTTCGGTGAACAGGGGAACTTCGCCCCATTCCGTTGTGAGATAAAAATAGTATAGCGCTCTCAGGAATTTCGCCTCGCCTACGTACCGTTTTCTCAATGTTTCATCCATCTGTACGTCGGGCACCCGTTGTATCACAATGTTCGACCGGTAGACGCCTTCATACAGCCCGGAATAAAAAGCCATCAGGTGTGGATCGTCGGCAGAAAATGAAAAGGTGTTGAACACCTGGCCCGAGATCGCGGCGCCCAGTATCACATCACCGGAGGGCGGATCGAAAAGTCTAAGCGAAATGTTGTCGCTGCCGAAGAGGTTATTTGATGCAAGAGGGATGTAAGCTGCATTGACGGCCGCAAGCGCCCGGGAGTCCGAATTAATGAACCCTTCTTCGGGCAACCTGTCGGGCGGTACTTTTTCGAGGAAATCTTTGCTGCAACCGGAAGAAAGAACGCCTGCGAAGAGAATAATTATGATGAGTGTAGTTTTCATGATGATGTGTTTATCTGTGGACGATTTAAAATGTTACCTGCGCCCCGAATTGAATAATTGTGGGAATGGGTACAGAACCGGTGTCCACGCCAATTTCGAGAGGGTTCATTGAATCGTCGTTATATCCTGATCCACCGAGTGTATCGGGGTTGTAGTTAACATAGTTGGTAATGGTGATGAGGTTCAGTCCACCTGCATACAACCGTACGCGATCAATTTTCAGGCGATTCGTCACGGACTTACCGAACGTATAGCCGATCTGCAGATTTTGCAACCTGGCATAGCTTGCGTTGTCAACGAAACGCGTGGAAGGAACGGTATTTAGTCTTGATGCCCGCATTGCCCTCGGCATAGTGGTTGACGTTCCTTCTCCTTTCCACCTGTTCAGCGTGGTTGTCATCTGTCCATCGGCAGAGTTCATCGCTTCGAGGTACGCGCGCTGTGAATTATACAGTTGTTTTCCCTGCACACCCTGGAAGTTGAGAGACAGATCGAATGACTTATAATAGAAGTTGGCGGAGAGGCCATAATTAAAATCAGGAAACGGATCACCGATCGTGGTTCTGTCGTTGGCATCAATTACGTTGTCGCCGTTTATATCCTTAAACCTGATATCACCGGGCGCAACGCCGGGTTGCACGGCATGTTTGTCAATTTCGCCCTGGTTTTGAAAAATCCCATCGGTCACGTATCCGAAAAAGCTCGACATCGGTTCGCCGGGCATTGTTCGCGTAAACGTGCCATACTGGTAAACGTTTTCAACATAGTTGATGATGCTCGGAACACCGCCTAGAGAAGTTACGCGGTTTTTTACGGTTGATAGGTTTGCTGAGATTTGATAGTCGAGACCGTTGGCGGCCACGTTCTGGTAGGAAAGGAGGAACTCGAATCCAGAATTATGAACGCTCGCCGCATTTTGAAATGCGCCGTTGTCGCGATCAATGCCGGTGGCGCTCGAAATGGGTGTTCGCAACAAAATGCCGTCGGTGTTTTTTACCCAGTAGTCGGCTGTAAAGGTGAGCCTGTTGTTAAACAGGGCCAGGTCAATACCGAAGTTGGTTTGAGTGGTAGTTTCCCATTTCAGCGCCGGGTTGCCCAGTGTGAGAACGGCTGCAGCAGAAGCTATTGACTGGGTGGCTCCAAAAATATATTGTGGTGTTGTGGATATGGTGGTTTGGCTCTCGTAATTCCCGATTTCCTGGTTGCCCAACTGTCCCCAACTCGCGCGAAGTTTGAGCATGCTGATGGCACCGATGCCCTGCATGAATTTTTCGCGATCGACGTTCCATCCCAATGCAAAGGATGGAAAATTACCGTATTTGTTTTCCTTTCCGAACCTTGATGATCCATCGCGGCGGATGGTGGCCGTTACCAGGTATTTTTTGAACAGTGTGATATTTGCTCTTCCCAGATAGGACCGGAGCGCCCATTCCGCGTCGTTTCCACCGATTACTGATGGACCCGTGCCTGCATCGAACACCTGGATGTCGTTACTCGGAAAGTCCTGTTTGGATCCCGACATTGTGCTGAAGTATGCGTTCTGTTGCGTGTAACCGGCCAGTAGATTAATGGCGTAATCGTTATGGAATTCCTTGCTGTAAGTGAGCGTATTTTCCATCAGGTATTCGTCGGCAGTATTTCTGGATTGCGAAAGGCTTTGCCGCAGGTTCGAGCGATTGTCCATTTCGAAAATGCCGATGTAAGTTTTTCCCGAGTTGAGCGCATGGGTTAAGCCGAGGTTTAATTTATATTTCAAGCCGGGGATGATGGTGTATTCGGCGTACACGCCACCGAGTATGTTGTTGTCGGTGGTGTAGTGCCTGTTGTTGTCGCGCCGTCCAACGATATTGTCGCGGTTGTTGATGCCGGTTTCTGCCTGGTTCGGACCCGCATAGCCGCCAAGATTTTCCGGCCTGTAGATGCGCATGGTAGGGGATGCGCCCAGCAGATATGCAAGATCGAGGTTGTTGCCATAGCCCAAATTCAGTCCCAACGATCTTACAAGGTTCAGCGATTCTCCGATTACCAGCCTTTTGCCGATATTGAACTGGCTGTTCACCCTGAACGAATATCTTTTCAGTGAGCTGAACACCATGCTTCCTTCCTGGTTGAGATACCCGCCCGATACGGAATATTTTGCGTTCTCGCTGCCTCCCGAAACGGAAAGGGAATTATCCTGCATCATGGAATTAGGAAACGCTGCCTTTTGCCAGTCGGTATTTGTCTTCAGGTTTTCCGGGTCGTTGAAGGCTGGTTGTGGTGCAAATCCGCCGTTCTTATCGGCTTCGTTGACCAGCTCTGCAAGTTGTGTTGAATTGAGCATGGGGATGAGGCGGTGAACCGATTGAATACCGTAGTATCCCGAGTAAGACAGTTTTGGCTTTCCGGCTACCCCTTTTTTTGTGGTAATTAAGATCACACCATTAGCCGCCCGTGATCCATATATTGATGCCGCCGATGCATCTTTCAAAACGCTTATCGTCGCAATGTCGTTCGGGTTGATGGTGTTGATATCTGCACTGCTCAGCGGAACGCCGTCGATGATGTAAAGTGGCCCGCTGTTGCCGAAGGTGCCCATGCCCCTGATGCGTACCTGTACTTTTGCGCCGGGTTCACCCGAGGTGGATGTAAATTCAACTCCGGGTATTTTTCCCTGCAATGCCTGGTTGGTGTTCGAATAGGCCTGGCCGTTAAAGTCTTTGGCGCTCACAGTAGCTACGGCGCCCGTCAGGTCGCTCTTCTTTTGTGTTCCATAACCGATCACCACCACCTGGTCTATCAAGGCTGCTGAATCTTTCATCTTGATCATCAATGAAAGCGTAACATCGTTTTTGATCATGTACCCTGATAATGTTTGTTCTTCGTGTCCGATGGCCGAAAATGCGAAGCTGTACGGGCCACCCGCGGGAATGCGCGAAAAAGTAAACACACCTGCACTGTCTGTGCTGGTGCCCGAAATGAAATTGGTGCTCGTGTTCCTGATGACGACCGAGGCGCCTGCAATGGGCTGGTTGTTCTCATCAGACACAAACCCCCTCACGAGACTGGTTTGTACCTGGGCATGGGCCAGGGCGCCGGAAAATAGAAGTAACACGAATAAAAAATAACTCTCCGCTCCTTGCTTGAAAAGCTTGATTCGCATAGCAGTTGTTTTAGAATGATCAATTCAATGACAGGCTGTTTCGAACAGCCGGATTCAGTTCGCTTTTACACACCAGGTTTTAAATAACGGGGGGCTTTAGGGAGGTAACGCGAATCATTATCTGCTGATAATGTATTTGTTGTTGTCGCGTGTCAGTGTCAACTGGTGTAAAACTGATATATGCTTAAGAATATTTTCGATCGAATCTCTTTCGTCAAACCTTCCGATAAAATACATTTTGTTGATGTCCGTATCCTTATATTTTATTTCAACGTTATAAAGTGCGCCCAGTTGGTCGAAAACCTGCGCGAGCGGCTGGTTGTTGAACATGACCCATGAACCTTTGAAATCGTCGGGCACGGTAATGGTCTCCGGCTGCCGCTGCTCTTTCTTTCCCATTTTTTCCCTGAACGACCGGATAAATGCTGTTCCCGTTTCTTTGTCGTATAGCAGTTCCTGTCCGGGTTCCAGGTAATAATCTTCTTTCAGTTGCTTTACCGCCTCTTCAGTTGATTTGATCAATACTTTTCCCTCATAAAGTTTAACAACGTCAACGCTTGTATTGTCGTAAGCGACCACCGTAAATTTTGTTCCTAAAACGGTGGTTGATATTTCTCCATGGTAAACGATAAAAGGTTTTGCCCTGTCCTTTGCTACATCGAAATCGGCCTTTCCTTTTAATCGAACACTTCGCAGGCCGCCTGTAAAGTGTTCGCTGTATCTTAGTTCACTGTTTGCGTACAGCATCACTTGCGAACCATCCCCCAATTGTATGGTTTTCGGTGTTCCCGAAAGATTTCTTTCGGTTTTAATTATTAAAGCATTCCTCGATCCGGTACTGTCCTTTGCAGGAGGTGTATTGGCTGCCACATCGGCTTTCGGCAGGGTACGGTTGGACAGGTAAACGATCGTAGCGAATATAATGACCAGCATTGCCGCAACTGCACAAATTTTCCAAAGCTTCGCAAACAGGTTACTGTGTTGAGATGTTTCAATTAGCGCGTCATGCTCATCGTGCGGAAAATTCATGATCATTTCGCCGCCCTTTACTACACGTTGGTAGTAGCTCCATTCTTCCTCGATATCAATGCTTCCGGTCAGGTTTCTGGCAGCAGCAAGGTTCCATGCCGCTTTGACCTGTTCAAAATAATTCCTGTTCTCGTCGCTCTCTTTTATCCATTCGACCAGTTTAAGCTCTTCGTGCTTACTCAATTCATTCAATAAATACTTCGCAAGTAATTCATCATATTCGCGATGATTTTCCATGTACTTTCCTATTAACGATTAAACTGTTCTTTACCCCTACACGCTTACAAATAATATTTTTTTGAGCACCAGCAATAGCAGGAGACCCGGTTCAATGCAGTGTTCCAGTTTTTGCCTGAGCTTCGCCAATGCGCGCCCCATTTGTGTTTCCACTGTTTTCTTTGATATGTCGAGTCGATCGGCGATATCCCTGTAAGACAGTTCCTCGAACCGGCTCATCTCGAATATTTTTTTCATCTGTGGCGGCAACTCCGAAATTGCTTTTTGAATGTTGCTTTCCAGCC
>CBIGXK010000271.1:0-5606 GCA_966193805.1 uncultured bacterium
CCGAATGAAGACAAGCTCACTTTTTCGGCCATATTTACGATTACTCCCAAGGGCGACGTGAAAGGAAGCTGGATCGGCAGAACAGTGATACACTCCAACCACCGCTTTACCTACGAGGAAGTGCAGGAAATTATAGAAAAGAATGCGGGATTGTACGACGAACAGATACTGACACTTAATAAATTTTCACAGAAGTTCAGAAAGCAGCGGTTCAAAAAAGGGGCCATCAATTTTTCTTCGCAGGAAGTGCGATTCAAGCTGAATGAAAAAGGAGTGCCGATAGGAATTATTATCAAAGAAAGCAAAGAGGCGCATCAATTGATCGAAGAGTTGATGCTGCTGGCCAACCGCCACATTGCAGAATATGTTTCGAAAGTGAAGGTGGATAAGAAAGAAGTGCCGTTTCCCTATCGTATCCACGACACACCCGACGAAGTGAAGTTGCTGCCATTTGTTGCCTTCGCAAAAAAACACGGACATGATTTTGACACGTCGAGTCCCGAAGGCATTGCCGCTTCATTCAACAGGATGCTGGAACAGGCGCATGGTACGCCGCAGCAGCACGTGCTGGAACAACTGGGTATCCGAACAATGGCGAAGGCGGTTTATTCAACGGAGAATATCGGACACTACGGATTAGGATTTACCAACTATTGCCATTTTACTTCCCCGATAAGGAGGTATCCCGACATACAGGTGCACAGGATCCTGCAACAATGCCTTACCAAACATATTGTTCCCGATAAAAAGCTCGAACAGAAATGCAAGCATACCAGCGAACGCGAACGCGCCGCAATGGAAGCGGAACGCGCCGCGAATAAATACAAGCAGGTTGAATACATGCGCAACTTCCTCGGCGAGGAATTCGATGGTGTGATTTCGGGTGTTGCAGCGTTTGGCTTCTGGGTGGAAACAGTGGACCACAAGTGCGAAGGACTGGTAAGTTTGACCAGCCTTTTGGCGTTCGACGATTTCAGCCTCGTGGAGGGCGATTATAGCCTCGTAGGCAGAAGGAGCGGCAGGAAATTCAGGATGGGCGATAAGGTGAGGATAAAAGTAGTGGCAGCCAACCTAACGAAGCGGCAGCTCGATTACGAATGGGTGATCGTTTCTGCATTAGCCGACGAGCCGGCGCCCAAAGCAGGCGAAATGAAGAAAACAGTAAAAAAGAAGAAAAAAAAGACAAACTGAACCGGGTGCTCATGTATTCTTTCCAGGAAATATCAGCAGACTTCAACAAGCGATTTGCACAGCGGCATTTCCCCTTTGCTCCGTCTTCTTTATATGATCCGGCAGAATATTTCCTCGGGATTGGCGGCAAACGGATCAGGCCGGTGATGTGCCTCATGGCAAATGAAATGTTCGGCAACATCAGCCCGGATGCTTACGAGGTGGCCACCGCCATCGAGCTGTTTCACAACTTTACGCTTATACACGATGACATCATGGATAAGGCGCCCCTGCGCAGGGGAGTGGAAACCGTTCACACAAAATATGGCGAATCGACTGCACTGCTCACCGGCGACGTAATGATGGTGCTCGCATATGAATACCTCAACAGGATCAACGCCAGTTACCTTCACCGGATCATCCTGAATTTCAATACAGCCGCGAGGCAGGTATGCGAGGGACAGCAGCTCGACATGGATTTTGAAAAGAAGGAGCATGTGAGCCTTGACGAGTACATTAATATGATCGAGCTGAAAACTTCGGTGCTGCTTGCGGCTAGTTTAAAGATGGGAGCAGTTTTGGGTGGTGCCGGCAAAGGGAGCCAGGATCACCTGTATCACTTCGGCCGCAACCTGGGCATCGCTTTCCAGATCCAGGATGACTACCTCGATGCCTTCGGCGATCCTTCAAAATTCGGTAAGCAGGTGGGAGGCGACATTCTCTCCAACAAAAAAACTTTTTTGGTGATCCACGTGCTGGAAAACTGCAGCGAACCGGAAATCGTTGAATTCAGGCATCTCATGAAAAGTGATGATCCCGGCAAGGTGGAAAAAGTGTTGCAGTTGTTCAGGGAATGTGGGGTAGACACGTGGGCAAGCGGCTTAAAGGATAAATACATCGGTTTTGCCGAACATCATCTTGAAGAGCTTGCGGTAACCGCAGTGCGAAAGGAGGCCATGAGAAACCTGATGCAGTTTTTGGTGCAAAGGGATCATTAACCGCTTTCCCTTATTTTTATCGCTAAAACCACGAAAAGGATGTCGCGATCCCTGTTCCGGAAAAAATCAATTGAAAAGATTGTCAAGGATGCGCAGGAGGGACTGGCCGAAAGCCATGACCCCGGTGGATTAAATAAGATACTTACGGTGAAGGACCTCACCTTCATGGGTATAGCCGCGATCGTTGGCGCCGGCATTTTTTCTACAATAGGCGCCGCCGCGTTTAACGGCGGTCCGGGAATTTCCCTTCTATTCGTTATCACGGCCGTTTCGTGCGGTTTCTCTGCCTTGTGCTACGCAGAGTTTGCCAGCAGGGTTCCCATATCGGGCAGCGCATATACGTATGCGTATGTATCGTTTGGCGAAGTGATCGCCTGGATCATCGGTTGGGCGCTGATACTGGAGTATGCCATCGGTAATATCGTGGTCGCCATTTCGTGGAGCGGCTATTTTAATAACTTGCTGGCAAAGGTCGGTCTCGAGCTGCCTGCCTGGCTAACAATAGATCCGACTACGGCGCGGGCGGCATTCGAAGAGGCTGAAAAAACGGTGGCGCAGGGCCAGCCCCTTACCCCGTCGCTGCAATTTGCGCAAGATGCGTGGAACAATGCACCCGTGGTAGCCGGTGAACATATTTTTGTGAATTTGCCCGCATTTATCATCGTGGTGCTGATTACCGTTCTTACCTATATCGGCATCAGGGAAAGTAAACGTACCACCAACGCCATGGTGGTTTTTAAGCTGGCGGTCATCGTTTTTGTGATCATACTCGGCTTCTTCTCCGTTGAGCCCTCCAACTGGAGTCCTTTTCTTCCCAATGGCTTTACGGGTGTGCTGAAGGGTGTATCCGCCGTTTTTTATGCCTATATCGGTTTTGATGCCATCTCCACGACCGCCGAAGAATGTAAAAATCCACAGCGTGACCTGCCACGTGGAATGATCTATTCGCTCATCATCTGCACCGTGCTGTACATTTTAATCGCGTTGGTGCTCACCGGCATGGTCAATTACAAATTCCTGAACGTTACCGATCCGCTGGCCGAAGTATTTGAAAGAGTGGGACAGGAGTGGACCGCGTACATCATCTCCATCAGCGCTGTGATCGCCACCACCAGCGTGCTGCTGGTTTTTCAATTGGGACAGCCGCGCATATGGATGAGCATGAGCAGGGACGGGCTGCTGCCAAAGGCATTTGCAAAGATCCATCCGAAATATAAGACACCCTCTTTCTCGACGATCGTCACCGGTTTGATCGTCGGCATCCCCACGCTCTTCATGCAGAGTTCACTGGTGGTTGATCTTACAAGCATCGGAACCCTCTTTGCCTTTATCCTGGTATCGGGTGGTGTGCTGCTGCTGCCGCGAATAAGCGGCCGAACACGTGGCGGGTTCCGGTTACCTTATATCAACGGTCAATATATCGTACCCGCCGCGTATTTACTGTTCGTGTATATTTCTTACGAAAGAATTATCGAGAACCTGGCGCATCTCTCCGCCGACAGTCTCCAGGAAATATTATTTATACTGTTTATCCTCCTGGGCGCGGTGATGGCCGTGCTGACGTTTGTGCGGAAGTTTTCGCTGATACCGGTGATGGGCGTTCTGTTTTGTTCGTACCTGCTGATAGAGATCCCGGAAAAATCGTGGCTCTGGTTCCTGGTTTGGATGGGCCTTGGACTCGCTATTTATTTTTTGTATGGATACAGGAACAGCGCGTTAAAAGTTAAAAGTTAAAAGCTAAAAATGCTGATCGCATAAATGATATACAATGAACAATAATCGGGAATCATCGGCGCCGTTACCTGAAGTATGGTTACGCGGTGCTATAGAGGGCGTACCTTCTTTGCTGCAGCCTGTTGCACATGCGTTGTTGCAGGCGGCGGAAGAGGTGAATAGAATTATGCAGGGCTTTCCCAACGAACGGCTTTGGGAAAGGCCGGCCGGCGCGGCATCTGCGGCCTTTCATTTACAACATGTTCCCGGTGTGCTCGACCGGCTCTTTACTTATGCCCGGGGCGCACAACTTTCCATGGAACAGATGAAATATTTATCTGAAGAAGGAATGGAAGCCGACAAGATCACCACGGATAAATTATTAACGGCCTTTGCAGAGCAGGTAAACCGATCAATAGAATATTTACGCAGTGTAGACGCCGCTGCATTAACAGAACCGAGATTTGTGGGACGGAAGAAACTTCCTTCAACAGTGATGGGATTGCTGTTTCATTCGGCAGAGCACACGATGCGGCATATTGGACAGCTATTGGTAACGGTAAGAGTGGTTACCGCAGCCGGCAATGCATAACTTGCCTATTTTTGCAGGATGAAGTTCCAGGTAGGAGATAAGGTCCTCATTTTACATTCGGAAGAGGAAGGAGAAGTGGTGGATATCATCAATAACAAGATGGTGATGGTGGACGTGCGAGGCGTTAAATTTCCTGCTTATATCGACCAGCTTGACTTTCCCTATTTCAAGCGTTTTTCAGAGAAGAAGACCGTATTACCCGTCAAAAAAGCCAAAAAATATATTGATGAGGTGCCCCGGGAGAAGAAGGTGAAACCTGATGCGGCCCAACAGGGCATTTGGATCACCTTTTTACCGGTAATGGACACTGATGAATTCGGCGATGAAGTGGTGGAAGAACTCAAGATCCACCTGGTAAACCACACCAGTCACGCGTACAAATTCCAGTACCAACTTGATTACTTTGGAAAAACCGATTTCGAATTCAATAACGAGGTGGGAGCACACCAGGACTTTTACATTCATGACATGCCGTTTGAGAACATGAATGACAGTCCCTCTTTCAACTTTGTATTTTCGTTGGCTACGCCAGACAAGAAAAAGGCGGAATCGTTTGAAACGTCCCTTAAACTGAAGCCAAAGCAGGTATTCGCGCGCATCCAGGAGACACGGGTGAAGGGAGACGCCACCTTTTCGTACATGTTGATGGATAAATATCCTGACAGGATCGTGGAAGACAGGCTGGAGATGTCGGCGCTGATGAACAAAGGGTATAAGGTGTACCCTGCGGCTGCTGCGCGGCAGCACCTGGAGCCGGCAAAGTATGAGCTGGATCTTCACATTGAAAAGCTGGAGCCCAATTATCGGTCCTTATCGTCGTTCGAGAAGCTTTCTTTGCAGCTTCAGACCCTCGAGAAATACCTGGATCTCGCGGTGGCGCATCATCAGTCGTCCATGATCATCATTCATGGCCTGGGAACGGGAAAATTAAGGGATGAGATCCATGAAATTCTCAGGTTAAGACGGGATGTAAAGTCGTTTGTGAACAGGTATCATCCAGCCTATGGCTACGGCGCTACGGAGGTGTTTTTTCAGTATTAGAGGCGGCAAAGGGCAAACGGCAAAGGGCAAACGGCAATCGGCAATAATGAGATATGAGATAGTTTGCTTTTTTATATGGCAACTGCATCGCT